>NZ_JBTXLS010000005.1:0-94051 GCF_054871665.1 Myroides sp. LJL115
CTGCGGAATCCTTCAATGCTAAAATAAAACACTTCAGAACGATGTATAGAGGTGTTAGAGATAAAGCTTTTTTCTTATTTAGATTAACGCAACTTTTTGCGTAGTCCCCAACTTTTGCACTTGATCCATTGATCCCTAAACAAACTAAACATAAGGATAAACTACAAATAAAAAAGCCTTACATAGAGCTATGTAAGGCTTAATCTGTGGGCGATGAGGGATTCGAACCCCCGACCCCCTCGGTGTAAACGAGGTGCTCTGAACCAACTGAGCTAATCGCCCAAAACTGTCTTCAAACAAGTTTTGGATAAACTTAAATTCTTGTGGGCGATGAGGGATTCGAACCCCCGACCCCCTCGGTGTAAACGAGGTGCTCTGAACCAACTGAGCTAATCGCCCAAAACTGTCTTTAAACAAGTTTTGGATAAACTTAAATTCTTGTGGGCGATGAGGGATTCGAACCCCCGACCCCCTCGGTGTAAACGAGGTGCTCTGAACCAACTGAGCTAATCGCCCGAAACTGTCTTTAAACAAGTTTTGGATAAACTTAAATTCTTGTGGGCGATGAGGGATTCGAACCCCCGACCCCCTCGGTGTAAACGAGGTGCTCTGAACCAACTGAGCTAATCGCCCAAAAATGTCTTTAATACAAGTTTGGATTACGCTATTTTAGAAAAATGGTGGGCGATGAGGGATTCGAACCCCCGACCCCCTCGGTGTAAACGAGGTGCTCTGAACCAACTGAGCTAATCGCCCATTTTTCTTTTAAAAGAACGTATAATACTGTTGTTATTACGGGTGCAAATATACAACCTCATTTTAACTCTGCAAGCATTTTGTCACTTTTTTTATAAAATTTCTGCAACTACAAAAGTACTTCCACCTATATAAATAAAGTCTTCTGCTGCTGCTAAAGCCTTTGCCTTAACATAAGCCTCTGGTATTGAATCACAAACCTCGCCAATTAACCCATATTGTTTAGCTTTTTCCTGTAAAACAAAAGGATCCATTGCTCTTGAATTATCTGGTTTTGAAAATAAATAATTAGCCTCTTTAGGTAAGAATCCTAAAATACTGTCTAAATCCTTATCATTTACCACTCCAAAAACAATCCAAAGTTTGTCATAAGTCTGCTCTTTTAATTGTTGCATCACTATTTCTAATCCATGAGCATTATGTGCAGTGTCCGCAATAATAGTTGGACTGTGACCTAATTTTTGCCAACGTCCTAGAAAATGGGTATTCTCTACTACATGTAAAAGGCCTTGCTTTATAGCATCAGAAGAAATATTAAAATCATGTTTTAATACCTCCATGGCCTGACAAACACATCTAATATTATTCTTTTGATAAGATCCTTTTAAATCACTTTGAGGTAGTTCTTTATTATAAAGGTCTTGGGAAAAATATATAGGTGCATTTTTTTGCTTAGCTACTTCTAAAAAAACTTCTTTGGTTTCATGGGTATATTCACCGATTACCACTGGAGTGTTCTCCTTAATGATACCGGCTTTCTCCAAAGCAACCTTAGCTAAGGTATTTCCTAAAAAAGCGGTATGGTCTAATCCAATATTAGTAATTATACTTAAAAGTGGATTAATAATATTGGTGGCATCTAATCGTCCCCCCATTCCTACTTCAATAACTGCTACATCTACTTGCTGCTCCTTAAAATAAGCAAAAGCCATCGCTACAGTCATCTCAAAGAAGCTCAAATCATTTTGTTCAAAAAAAGATTTGTTATTGTGTATAAACTCTACTACAAAATCCTGGGATATTTCCTGACCACTTATTTTAATTCGCTCGCGAAAGTCTTTTAAATGTGGAGAGGTGTATAATCCTACTTTATAACCTGCTTGTTGTAAAATAGAACTAAGCATACTAGAGGTAGACCCTTTACCATTGGTTCCCGCTATATGTATGGTCTTAAAATCTTTTTGTGGATTACCTAAGTAATCACATAGTTTATAAATATTAGATAAATCTGCTTTATAAGCTACTGCACCTTGTATTTGGTACATAGGTAATTGAGCAAACATCCATTGTAAAGTTTGTTGATAAGTCATTTTCATACAATAAAGGCCTTAAGCCCCCACTCTAAAATTAATTACTATAAAGCCAATTTGTGTACTTGGAGCTTTTTGATCTGGTTTCCATCTAAAAGTCTTAGCTGTAGCAATAGCAGCATCAGTTAAACATTTAGCTGAATTAGTAGTTCCTTTAGTGTGTTGAGCAGAAATTACCCTTCCTGACTGATCTACTCGAATTTCCACCACTACAGTCCCCACTTCATTACAATCTGGGATTACTTGCCCTCTACTAGATAAAGAACGTCCATTTAATCCCCAACTAGCTCCTCCTCCACTTGTTTGGCCTTGTCCACTACCATAGGTAGAATTGGAATACATATCTCCATGCAAAGCACCTTGATCTCCTGTAGTATTACTTTGCCCTTGACCTTGTTCAGGCTTTCCAGTTTGCTTAGGTCCATTGATAAGTGAGGCTAAAGCATCCGTAGTACTTTGGCTTGGTTTTGGATCAGGCTTGGGTTCTGGCTTAACTACTGGTTCCGGCTGTACTACTTTCTCTACAGGTTTAGTTGTAGGTGTCTTCACCACAGGAGTCTCCACTGTATTTTGTGTTACAACCTCTTGTACTTCTTGGGTTTTCTTAGGTTCTGGTTTAGCAACCTCAGGAGTTGTTTCTATAATTTCCTTAGGCTGTACCTTTCCACTTCCTGTTTTACTATTACCAAAACTAATAGCTATCTCCCCTCCTGTTAAAATAGGTTGTTCTTCTACCTTGGGTAACTTCCAGAAAAAAATCAAAAGCAATAAAACTACAAAAATAGTAGAGGTTATCGCAAAGGATCGTCTTTGGCTATCTTCTTGGAGTATCTTCATATTATTTTGGCTGCACGGCCAATACAATTTTATAATTATTTCTATAAGCTATATCCATAACAAGCACTGCATCTTCCACAGGAACACCTTTAGATACGTGTAAAACAAGGTTAGGTTCTTGTTCGTCCTTCAAAGCCTCTTGTAATTCTACTTCCAAAACAGATGGATCTACTTTCTTTTGGTTGACAAAATAATTACTTTGAGGATCAATACTAACTGCAAGGCTTTCCACCGCATCGCTTTTACCCTCTGAATTAGGCAAAACCAAATCTAAAGCATTAGTAGTTGTCATCGTTGTAATGGCTACCATAAAGAAAATCAATAGTAAAAAAACAATATCTGTCATTGAAGACATATTGAATTCTGCTGATACTTTATTTCTTCCTCTAATATTCATTATGCAGGCTCATTTAAAAGATCTAAAAATTCGATAGCACTTGCCTCTAAATGATGTATTACTTTATCAATTTTAGAAACCAAGTGGTTATAACCTACATAGGCAATAATTCCAACAATTAAACCAGCAACAGTTGTCATCATCGCAGTATAAATACCCTCGGCTAAAACACTCATATCAATTCTAGCTGAACTTTGAGAAGACATTTCATGAAAGGCCATTACCATTCCCACAACCGTTCCTAAAAATCCAGTCATAGGACCAGCACCTGAAAGAGTTGCTAATAAGTTTAAGTTTTTTTCTAATTTGTAAATTTCAATTTTACCTGTATTCTCTATAGCTGTATTAATATCTTGAAGTGGTTTACCAATTCTAGAGATACCTTTATTAATTAATCGAGCAACAGGGGCATCAGTAGAGGCACAAAGTTCTTTTGCTTTATCAATTTTACCTTGAGCTAAGAATACTTTGATCTGCGTCATGAAATTTTGATCAATTTGAGCTGCTTTTTTAATAGCAAAAAAACGTTCAAAGTAAAGGTAGATTGTCATAAAAAGCATTATAAATAAAATAGCCATAATAGTCTGACCAATTATTCCACCGCTAAAAATTATTTCACTAATAGCAAGCTCCTTTTTAATGGCTTGTTCACCTTGTTCTATACCCTGCAAAGCAGCATTTGCAACTCCAACTGTATCCACTTGTAAGAAATGAATCATAAATAATTTTGTTTAAATTTTGTACGTATTTTTTTTTGCTTGACACAACAACTGCAAGAGTCATGCCGATAAGTTACTCTATTACTTTGCTTTTTAGTCAAATTAAGAGGTATTCCCCTTTTAAAAACCTAGAAATTTTATCCTATAGTTATTATTAGTCAAATATAAAATGTTTTTAGTCACAAACGAATCAAATACACGTTTTTTTATCTTCCAAATAGTAAGCTAAATATAAGATTTCCTCAGCTATAAAAACAACTGTCCACAAAATCTGAAGCTATACAAAGAAACAACCCTTATTTGAATTGGGTAAAGGGTTGATAAACCATTCCACCACAATGATCTTTGCTTGCTCCTGTAACACTGCTTAAAATATTATTTTGCCCTAAAAGCCGTAAAACTCCTAAAAAACCAAAAATAATAGCTTCTTTAAAATCCACGATATCTTTCGTTGGCACCACTAGGGCGAATTTATCACTCGAAGATCTTAATTGTTCTACTAAAAAAGCATTGTGACTTCCACCACCACTTAAGAGAACATCTTGCAAGGCATTATGCTCTAAAACCAACTTTATTTGCCTCACAATATGAGCCGTATAAGTACATAAAAAATCAGACGTAGATAAAGTATACTTCTGTAAAACAGGTTGTATATACTCCTGCACAAATTCTACACCTAAAGACTTTGGTCCTTGTACTTTGTAGTAATCTAAGGAATTTAACTCCTCTAACAAATTAACATTGACCTTACCTTGTTTACTCAGACCTCCATCCCTATCATACAATAATCCTTGCTTGGCTACAAAAGCATTTAGAACAATGTTCACTGGACAAATATCAAAAGCAATGCGTTTGTTGTGTGCATCAGTAAAGGAAATGTTAGCAAAACCTCCCAAATTCACACAAGCCTGGTATTTTGAAAAAAGTAAAGCATCCCCTAATGGCACTAGTGGAGCACCTTGTCCTTTTAAGGCTACATCTTGGGTACGAAAATCACATACCACCTTATGATTAATAAGATCCGCTAAAATTGGCAAATTGCCAATTTGCAAGGTATATCCTAAATCTGGCTTATGTAAAATGGTATGCCCATGAGAGCAAACAGCATCAATATTCTCTAGATTGTTCTGCGTAATAAAATCCTGAATTACTCCTGCTAAATAGACAGTAAAATCGTGATTTAACTGCTCAAGCTCTTCTTTGCTATAATGTAGAGCTTGTTGTAAGGTAGTTCGCCACTTTTGTTGATAGGGTACCGTTTGAGCCTCTTTAAGTGAAAAACTCCAACCCTTTTCTTTGTCTGAATCATAGTTAAATTTAACATATGCTAAATCAATTCCATCCAAAGAGGTACCGCTCATGACACCGACAATACTATAACAATATCTTCCCATGGCTATAAAAATACAGAAACTTGGTTGAATTATTAATTAAAATCATATATATTTGAGCACTACAAAAAACTAAATAAATATAAATTAAGAAAAACAAATGGATTTCAATTTAACGGAAGAGCAGTTGATGATTCAACAAGCTGCGCGCGATTTTGCTCAAACAGAGCTATTACCTGGGGTTATAGAAAGAGATGAACATTCAATCTTCCCTACAGAACAAGTTAAAAAACTTGGAGAGCTAGGATTTTTAGGAATGATGGTAGATCCAAAATATGGAGGTAGTGGTTTAGATAGCGTATCTTATGTATTAGCTATGGAAGAAATCGCTAAAGTAGATGCTTCTGCTGCAGTGGTTATGTCTGTAAACAACTCTTTAGTTTGTGCAGGGCTTGAAAAGTATGCAAGTGAAGAACAAAAAGAAAAATTCTTAGTTCCACTAGCTTCTGGTCAAGTAATCGGAGCATTTTGTTTATCAGAGCCTGAAGCAGGTTCAGATGCTACTTCTCAAAAAACTACAGCAATTGACATGGGAGATTATTACCTTGTTAATGGTACAAAAAACTGGATTACAAACGGAGGAACAGCAGATACTTTTATCGTAATTGCTCAAACCGATGCAGATAAAAAACACAAAGGAATCAATGCCTTAATTATTGAAAAAGGTACTCCTGGATTTGAGATTGGTGCAAAAGAACAAAAAATGGGAATTAGAGGTTCTGACACACACTCTTTAATGTTCACAGATGTGAAAGTTCCTAAAGCTAACAGAATTGGAGAAGATGGTTTTGGTTTTGCATTTGCAATGAATGTTTTAAACGGAGGAAGAATTGGTATTGCATCTCAAGCATTAGGTATTGCACAAGGAGCTTATGAGCTTTCTTTACAATATGCCAAGGAGCGTAAAGCTTTCGGAACTGAGATTATCAACCACCAAGCTATTGCATTTAAATTAGCAGATATGGCTACTAATATCTCTGCTGCACGTTTATTATGTATGAAAGCAGCTGCAGAAAAAGACCAAGGACAAGATATCTCTATCTCCGGTGCTATGGCTAAGCTATTTGCCTCAAAAACAGCAATGGACACCACTATAGAAGCAGTACAAATCCACGGTGGAAATGGATATGTAAGAGAATACCACGTAGAGAGAATGATGAGAGATGCTAAGATCACTCAAATCTATGAAGGTACTTCTGAGATCCAAAAAATCGTTATTTCAAGAGGTATTGCAAAATAATCCCTCTAAAAAAATAAAGTAAAATGGAGATATGTAATGTATCTCCATTTTTTTTCCTTTCCAATATATTCTTAGATTTTGCCTTACACTAGGATAAGAATCTTTACTATAGGAGTATAAGCTATGAAGTTGTTTTGTATTTTTGCAGTTGACTAACTTATCAAGTCCCTTATAATGAAGAATAGTTTATCCATTAAACTCAAAATATTTACCTTATATCTCATCCTATTGACCACCGTTATTTTATCGGGTGCATATATATATAGAGAAGCTAAAACTTTTACTGAGCCAGAGACAGCAATTCAACAGGAAAACAACAAAGCTTTTCTTGTAAGTACTATGATGAATAATATATTCAATTCGGAGTCTTACGCCAGAAATGCCATCCTTACTAATAATAAAAAAGACATTCGTCTTTATTATGCAGAGCTGGATACTATTGTTGGACAAATTGAACTTTTACAACAAGGAATTTCCGATAAAGTAGTACTAAATAAACTCGATACAGTAAAAGATTTACTTCTAAAAAAGAAAACAAGCTTTCAGGAATTATTAGTTGCTAGAGCAGCTATTGAGGATCAAAATAATTACGATGCAGCATTCTTAGAAATCTATGACATTAGACAGGAAATAGAAAAGAACATCGAACCTATCATTGTACAAACCACACAAAAAGAAAAAAGAGGTGCGCTTGCACGACTATTTAAAGGAGATCATACCGATACTATAAAAACAACAGTAAATTATCCTAGTATAGCAGACTCTTTAATTTCATCTATGCAAAAAATTATCCTAAGTACACAGGATAAAATCAAAGGTCAACAAAATATTTTATACCAAAGAGAACTACAGCTAATTGATCAAAATAAAATCATAACCGATCAATTAAATGACATTCTATTAGGAGTAGAAAAAAATATTATTTCCCTTTCTTACCAAAAAATAAATGAATCAAAATCCCATATAAGCACAGCTTCAACAAACATTGCATATATAGGTGGATCTGCCTTATTTGTTATTATCATACTTGGCTTTATTATTATAAAAGACATTAATCAAACCCAAGAAAATCGTCTAGCCCTAGAAAGATTAAACATTGAAAAAGAAGAACTTTTAAGAAGTAAAACAATGTTATTTGCAACAGTGACCCATGATTTACAGACTCCTTTAGGAAGCTTACTAGGCTTTAGTGATCTACTAGAGCAAAGTCTTTTAAATCAAAAGCAAAACCAATATATCGCGAACATAAAATCTTCGGGAAAATACATTGCAAACTTAATTCAAGACTTAACAGACTTTTCTAAATTAGAAAACAATAAAATCACCATTAGCTACACCAATACCAATATAAAGGATCTTTTACAAAGCTCTTGCTTTCCTTTATTAGTAATGGCTAATAACAAAAGCATAGAATTAACTTGGGATATTGAGCCAGACTTAGATCAAGAATTCTATGTAGATGGCTACCGTATTAAACAAATACTTACCAATCTTATCTCCAATGCTGTAAAATTTACCCAACAGGGATCTGTGCAAATCAAGGCAAGTAAGAAAGATATGGATCTAATCATTAAAGTAAAGGATACAGGAATAGGTATTGAACAAGATCAGTTAGATCAAATTTTCAAAGAATTCACCCAAGCCAATGCAGGTATTGAAAAGAAATTTGGTGGTACAGGATTAGGTTTAAATATTTCTAAACGTTTAGTAGAACTTCTAAAAGGAAGCATCAAAGTAGAAAGTACCCTTTCTAAAGGATCTACCTTTACAATAAGTTTACCTTTACAAGAAAAAATAGATGCTAAACCAAAAGATCTTGAATTAAATCTTTTAGCTAAAAATCTGTTTAAAAATCACCGAGTACTAATTGTAGATGATGATAAAATACAACTACAATTAATGCAGGAAATCTTCACTCCATTATTTAAAGAGACCATATTAATAAATGACTCTACAAAGGTGATTCCTGCTTTAGAAAAACAAAAAGTAGATATTATTCTAAGTGATATACAAATGCCGCAATTAGATGGTTTTGAACTTGTACAAAAAATAAAATCCACTACGACTTTTTGTGACATACCCATTATTGCACTTTCAGGCAAGAGAGATTTAAATCCTTTGGACTTTACTTCAGCTGGCTTTACTGCCTCCCACAATAAACCTCTGCATCTAAATATTTTGCTAATTATTATTGCAAAAGCTTTAAAAATAGAGGCTCAACTACAGGAAATAGAGGATAAAAAAGAAACACAAATACTACCTAATAGCACATCTTCTACCATGTATAGAATAGAAGATTTACAAAAATTCATAGGTCAAGATCTAGAGGCAATACAAAAAATACTTCTTATTTTTATGGAAAGTACTAGTGAGAATTTATTGGATTTAAGTTATGCCGAACAAGAATTGGACCTGACAATGGTTTCCAATATTGCCCATAAAATGCTACCCATGTTTAAACAACTTAAAGTCATAGAAGTTATACCATACTTAGAGGATTTAGAGCAGCGTCCTGGCGATCTTGAAAAGCAAAACAAACTACAATCCCATATACAACATCTCAATAAGAGCATAGCTTTGTTGATAAAGCAAATCAAAACAGATTACTTTTAAAATAAGGAGCCTATTGCTTACTATTTAAACTAGCAGATATAAAAAAGGGGGCTGTCTTCAATTGTGAGACAGCCCCCTTTTTATATGTATCTAAGATAAATTACCCAATACTTTCAACCATGACAAGCTCATTTGTGTCTTTGTCATAATCTATAGTGTCAAATTCGAAACCAAATAAATTAAAGAAATCTTTTCTGTATCCTTCAATATCAGAAATTTCAGCAATATTTTCACTTGTTACCTCATCCCATAACTTAGCTACTTCTTGTTGAACATCTTCTCTCATTTCTAAATCATCCACACGGATTCTTCCTTGCTCATCTAATTGTGTAGTTGAGCTATAAAGTCTCTCAGCAAATAAACGTTGCATTTGTTCAATACATCCCTCGTGAATTCCTTTTTCTTTCATTACTTTATATAGTAAAGAAATATATAAAGGAACTACTGGAATAGCAGAACTAGATTGAGTAACTAAAGCTTTATTTACAGAAACATAAGAAACTCCATTTAGATCTTTTAAATAATCATTTAAGTATTCTACAGTTTTCTCTAAGTCATTCTTAGCCATACCAATTGTACCATTACGGTAAATAGGGAAAGTTAACTCAGGCCCAATATAAGAATAAGCAACTGTTTTACATCCTTGAGCTAGTACTCCAGCTTGCTTTAATTCTTCCATCCAAAATTTCCAGTCTTCTCCACCCATAACAGCAATAGTGTTATCGATATCCTCCTCATTTTGGATTGGATCAATACTGATCTGAGAAACAGCTCCTGTATGGAAATCAACAGTTTTGTTAGTAAAAGGCTGTCCTATTGGCTTTAAAACCGAAGCATGTGCCACTCCTGTTTTAGGATGGGTTCTTCTAGGAGAAGCTAAACTATATACCACAAGATCTACTTGTCCTAAATCTTGTTTAATTAAATCAATAGTTTGTTTTTTAATATCATCAGAAAAAGCATCTCCATTGATACTCTTTGCATATAACCCTTGCTCATGCGCAAATGTCTCAAATGCAGCAGAATTATACCAACCTGCTGTACCTGGTTTGCCAGGAGCAGCTGGTTTCTCAAAAAACACTCCTATTGTAGCTGCATTGGATCCAAAGGCAGCAGAAATACGAGAAGCTAAACCAAAACCGGTAGAAGCTCCAATTACCAATACTTTTTTAGGACCATTTTCAATAAGTCCTTTTGATTTTACATACTCAATTTGCGTTTCAACATTTTTCGCACATCCTTCTGGATGAGAAGTTAAGCAAATAAATCCTCTTGTTCTAGGTTGTATTATCATTATAAATAATTTTCTACTTTTGAAATTAATTCTATCGTGCAAATTAAGCATTTTCTCTCAACAAACCATCGCTCTAATTTATATTTTTGATTTAGCTTCATTATTGGAAGTAAAACAAAGCATTTTAAAGGCTAATAAAAGAAACATTTATAAAATTATTTAGAATAAATAGACTAAAAAAAACTAAAAGCACCCCAGTATACAAGTATAAAAGGATGCTCTTAATGAGTAAAATACTGAATTTAAAACAATTTTACTATCTATAATTTAGTTATAATAAACTCACTTCTTCTATTCTCTAAATATTGTAACTCTGTACATGGTTGAACTTTACTACATTCATTAATTGGCTCTGTAGATCCCACCCCAATAGTTTTAATTCTACTTGGGCTTATTCCCTGTTTAACCAACCACTCCTTGGTTGAGTCTGCTCTTCTTTGAGATAAAACAAGGTTATATGTCGCAGCTCCTCTATTATCTGTATGAGATCGAACTAAAATAGTCATGGTAGGGTTTTCCACCATAATCTTATAAATATATTGTAACTCTATTTCGGCTCTACTAGTTATCGTAGCACTATCGAACTCAAAATAAATAGGCTCTAAGTTAAGTACCTTCATTAAATCTTGTCCTTCCTCAATCTGTAAAGCAGGAGCTACAGGTACACTGCGTTGCAATCCAAAATCAAAGAAGAATTTATTTCCTTGTTGAAAAGGATCAAAACCTATTTGAATATAATTATAATCTGGAGCTTGAACACTAATAGAGTATCCAATAAAAGTAGTAACCCCCTCCATTGTGTAATCTCCGTTTGGATTGCTTATCACACTACCTACAATATTATTATTGGAATCGTGCAAAGAAACTTGAGCATTGACAATAGGCTCTAAAGTAGCTAAATCATACACTCTACCATAAATAGTTTGGTGTTGACTTAAATCAATGCCCTCGGCCTCTCTAACGAAATACAAATCATCTTTACCTAAACCTCCAGGGCGATTCGAACTCATAAAACCATACTTTCCTTCACTATCTAAATAAAAAGCGAAGTCATCGTAAGCTGTATTTACAGATGGACCTAAATTCACAACAGATCCAAAACTTCCATCAGGGTAAAGTTGTACACCATATACATCTAAACCACCCATTCCTGGCTGACCATCTGAGGCAAAATACAATACATTCTCTTTGCTTATATATGGAAAGCTCTCCCTTGATTCTGTATTAATTTGAGAGCCTAAATTTTGAGGCGGCCCGTAAACACCTGAAGGTAAAATCTCCACTCTATATAAGTCACTATTACCAAATCCGCCATCTCTATCAGATACAAAATAAAGCCAATTTTCATCATTAGTTAGAGCAGGATGTGCAGTACTTGCTCCCTCTACATTAAAGGGCAATTTGACAATATTGGTCCACACTTTGCCATTATAAGTAGCTTTATAAAGATTCATATAATTGGTAGAGGAACCAGGCTTTTGATCTCTGTCATTACTAGAAAAATACATGGTTTTTTCATCCTTAGTAAAAGCAGGGGTAGATTGGTTAAATTTACTCTCAATTTGCTTGGAGAAAGGTTTTGTTTTTCCAATTCTTCCATCTATAAATACCTCAACGGAATATATTTTCGTAAAAGGATCATTAGTCCAAGAATGTATTCTTTGGTAGTAATTGGTACGCTCTTGAGAGGAAGAAAAAATCATACTTCCTTTATACATTGCAGAACCAAATTCAGCGTAAGGAGTATTTACACTTGGCATGTGTCTAACCCCATAAGCATAAGGATTACTCCTTAAAGTCTTCATATAATATTTATCCTTATTGTAAAGAATAACCCTATTATCACTTGGGTAAACTTGACTCATTCTATCCAATAGAGCATCTGCCTTTTGATAATCACCAGCATTCTTCAGAGTTTGAACATAATTGTAATATTGATCGGCCGTTGGGTTGAATCCACCTGTTATAAATAACTCATCATACCATTTTTTTGCATCTGCATATTGACCATTTACGAAATAAGACTCCGCTAAATTACTTAATACTCCTATGGACCTATCTCCTTTGGAAATAGCTCTTTCATAGTCTAAAATTGCCTCGGCAAATCCCATTTGATTAAACTCTCTATCCCCTTTGGTAGTAGCCTTGTTTTGAGCCACTCCTGTAAGAGGAAGACATAGCAAACCAATAACAACTAAACCTTTGTGTAAATATTTTTTCATAAGATAATTTCATTTAGAAGAAGCGAGAACTACTCACCCTATTGTAACGATTAAATAAATCAAACCTCAAGAAAATTTCATGTGAACCACTGTTATAGTTCTTAAGCTTAGATGTATCCGCATCATAAGAATAACCTATAAACACATTATCATTTACCTGAAATCCAGCTAAAGCGCTAACAGAAGCATCCCATCTGTAAGCCACTCCTAAAGTGAACTTTTCTACAAACATAGCATTAGCTGTAATATCCACCTGTACAGGGGCACCACTAACGGCTTTTGCTAATAAAGCAGGTTTAAATTTCACTGTTGGAGATACATCAAATACATAACCTGCTGTTAAATAGTAATGTGCTCTTTGCTTTATAAGCTTTGTACCTTCCTCTCCCTTAACATCTGTATCTAGAAGATGAGGAATGGAGAACCCTACATATCCTTTTTCAGAATACAAGAATAAACCAGCTCCAATGTTTGGATTAAACTTATTTTTTAAATCTTGTCCCCCATTCATATTTGGGTCATCTGGGTTCTCTAGATTTAATCGAGAATACTCTATACTAAATAAATTACCAGTTCCCTTTAAACCAAAAGCAAGTTTTAAATCATAGTTTAAAGACACAGTATAAGCAAGGTTTACCGAAAAAGTATTCTCGGTGGTTACACCAATCTTATCATTGATAAAGTTTACCCCAACCGATAAATTAGTATCTCCAATTGGAGAATCAACCGATGCATTTACTGTTTTTGGAGCACCATCCATTCCAACCCATTGGGTCCTATAGAGTCCAAAGACACTTAGATGTCCTCTAGATCCTGTGTAAGCAGGGTTAATATTGGTTGTATTATACATGTACTGTGTATACTGTGGGTCTTGTTGGGCCAAGCCCTGTATTGATATACACATGAAGAAACATAGTAGTACTAGTCCCTTTATCTTTTTAATAGTAATTTTTTCTTTCATCACGCATTTAGTTGTTTTCTAAGTTCAAATAACCTGCTTTCTTAATCCATCTTGTTCCATTAGCATCAGTAAATTCATATTTTACGACATAGAAGTAGGTACCCGAAGGCAATTTTCCACTTGACCTAACTCCACGACCTTCTGCCATTCCAGTGAACACATTTTCACTTCCATCTCCATTTTTGTCATAATTGGTTGTACTAAACACAGTATTACCCCATCTGTTAATCACCTCAACACTATTGTTGGGATATTTACTAATATTTTTAATAGTAAAATAATCATTAATTCCATCCCCATTCGGACTAACCCCATTGTAAATAATAACATCGGTATCAGTATCGGTCTCTTTCTCAGAAGCAACCCCTAAGGTGAAAATCCCCTTAGCGCGAACTTCTGTTGTTGTAGTTACAGTTTTAGTTTGAACATCGGAAACTCCAGATTCATTTACCCACTTATCTAGCACCTCATCCCACCACATTATTCTAAGCTTATTCTCACCACCTCTAGCTATAATTTCTCTTGGTGTTGTAGCCTCATTCCAACTCAAAGAAACAATCACCCTTCCATCCACAGCACTGGTATCTATTTCCCAATATTCTTTATCGTTAATAATATCAATTTGCTCATCCTCTTTTGCATCAAAAGGTCGGGAAGCGTTTACTGGATTTTCTCTTACATACTGAACTGTATAAATATCCTTACTAGTACCGCTTTCTCCTAAAGCCATTCCTCTATAGTATTGGGAATCTCCTACGGGCATTTCAAAAAAGAATTTACCTTCTTTCTCTACCTTCCCTGAAACATGTGCCTCATCTCTTGCCCCTTCATGAGAAGAGTTTTCTAAAAAAGTAAGACTTCCCTCGTTTGGATGAACATATAAGATACCATTTACAAAATAAGCTTTAGAAGCAACACTTAAAGCATTTTGAACAGAAATCCCACTGTCAGAGTTAAAGTAAACCTCATTGAAAGAAGTAGGATTGACCCCTCCTAAAATAAGTTGTCGATCTCCAGTCTTAGCAAAACTAACCTTACCTAATTTCAAACTAGAATCAAAATCAAAGATCCCTAGATTTTCAAAATCATTAAAAAAATGAATCGACCCATTATTTATAAACATATCGCCAGGTTTGACTGCTTCATTAAAGAAATCAGACTCCACCCCTACTTCTGTCCCTGGACTAATATAAAAGACTCCACTATTGGAAAAAACATTACTATTGGTTTCTTGTGCAAAACTACTTATTGCCAACAAGCTCACTGTTAATAAAACCAAACCACTAAAGACACGTTCAATTTTCATATTGCATTTTTCTTATGATTTCTAAACTCACTAAACATTTAAAAGCTTTCTTATTTATACACTTAAACTAACTACAATTAAGAATAAATCACTTTTAAATGTAAAATTAACAAATTAAAACAAACTTAAAAATAAATTTTAACATATATTAATAAAATTCATTCAATTAAGCCCATTAAACCTCTATAATAGAAGCGAAATTAAACGTATATTACTGACAATCAGTTTATTAAAAAAGTTAAAACAATTTAAAAATAGGAAAATAATTCAATTTTACTTTTTTACTCATTTTGACATTCTACCTATAAAATCGTACAATAAGTATACTTTGAATTATCAGATAATACCTCCTGATAAGTACCTTTATCAATCTCCTTCGAATTATACTATGCCTACATAAGATGGCACATTGCCATAACAATAAACAGGTTTAAAGTCGGGATTTATGAAGAATCCTCTTTTATGGAATAACAAGAATGCAATAGTACTCTCATGAATAAAAAGTAAAAAAATCAATCGAAAGCTATTTATAGCTATTGTCTTTTTTACTTAAAAAACAAATAAAAAAAATAGAGGCCCTTAAAAAAAAGAGCCTCTATTAAAGCTAGTTTCTGAGTTATTTTACATCTAACAGAAAGATATTTGAAAAAAAAAAGATTGTTGCTCTTACTATTCACTGTCTAAAAGACTACAAATAGTACTTTGAAAGCGAGCAGATTTATACCTCCTGGAAAAAAATGAAGTATAAGCTATAAAATAAAGGTGGACACCTTTTAAGTTATTAAAACATTATTATATTTCCTGTTTATACTTAACCTCTTATAAAGTTTAGAAAGCACAAAATGCCTTAAATTTTATAGTTGCTCAAGGTTATCGTAAAAGAAAATTAACTAATAAAATATTTTTTGCCGATCTATATTATCTTTTAGAAATACCACTTAATAATTAATTCCTTTGCTTTTAAATAAACTTTCACTGTATTATCTATCTACAAATATCCTAGTACCATGTTAAAATCATGGTGCAAATCTTTAGTCTGCACGTCTTTCCCTAAAAACTGAAACCATATGGAAGTTTGCTGACATTTACAGTACAAAAAGAAAAACCTATTTTTAAACTATTAATAAAATACAACTAAGATTTATAATGAGAAGATCTTTGTTCATCCATATATTGGGAAGGAGACAGATTCGTATACTTTTTAAATGCTCTAAAAAAGGAAGTTCTTGAATTAAATCCACATCGCTCGGTTAACTCCGAAATAGGAATAGTGTAGTTTTCCTGGTCCATGATCAAAAGGGCATACTCTATACGCTTCTCATTTACAAAACTATTGAAGTTCATCCCATACAATACACTAAAGGCTTGAGCAATGTGGTATTTTGGAATACCTGATAAAGAACGTAACATCTCTACATTAAAATCCACTTGTTTGTAATATTGCTTCTCAATGGTATAATATTCAATTTTACTTTGGCAAGCTTGAAGGTATTCCTGAGAAAGCTGGCTTTTAATATATTTTGTAGCTACTTGAGCCTCCGTTGTATTCTCTTGCAGAGTATTACCTACATTGTTACCTGCTTTGCTCTGATAATCGTCTACTTGTTTTATTTCATTTTGCTCTTCTTTGGAAGAAGGAATACTGATCTTTTGACGACAATAATTAAAAATTAAGAAGGATAATATTAACATACCATAAATCACCTTATCCATATCATTATTAGGAATTGCATTATATACCCCAATGGCTATAATAATAATAGCCATAAAAAGCATAAACCATATGATTCCTAATAAAAACAATCTAAATTTAATTTTAAAAGTAGCTTGCATTAAAAACACATACCCATATATACCGTAACCGATCAACAAAAAACCTGTTAGAAGATATAGCCATAAATAATAGTATACTAAAAACTTCACACTTAAACTATCTACAAAGAAAAGTGCACCTATATATAAAACACTTACTAATACCGGCAAGATAAAGTGATAACGTATCCTGTTATTAGCAGGATTACACCCTTGAGTGTCTTTACATAAGCCCGTTATAAAATAAAAAAAGAAAGGACCGTAGTAAATAATAAAAGGAGCGCCAAGCCCTAGAAAAACAATAGACTTGAAAAACACTTTACTTATTATTAAAAAACAACAGTCAACGATAAAGAAAATTAAAAAATGTTTTAAAGCTTTTTGTGCAAAACTAGAACGAACTAAATAGCTATTAATAAAATATGATATAGCACCGAAGATAATCGTTAAGCTTAGAATAATTATAAAAATATAGTTTTCCATCATACTACATTAAATTACTAAAGCATTACTTCTATAAACTGAAGGGGTTAGTCCAACAAATAATTTAAAATACTTATTAAATGTACTCTTAGAGTTAAATCCGGACTCCTCCATGATTGCCTCGATGGTTAAATTTTGATTCTCTTGTAGAAGTACCTTCGCATAGTCAATACGATACTTTGCTATTAGTTGACTAAAGTTAATGGCCAACTCCTTATGAATAACCTCAGAGACTTGCATTTTGGTTAATTGAACGAAAAAAGCTAAATCTTCCAAGTTAAAACTAGGGTGTAGAACTTGCTTATTGGTTTGTAAAAAAGCAAGAATAATAGATGCTTCAGGAGATAATTCAATCTTTTTCTGGGCTGTTTGCCAATTAGGCTCTTGTTCTACAACTTCTTTTTCTAAAGGATTTACTAAAGTAAATTTACCCATGCAGTAGGAAGTAATAACCAAAAATAACAGGCAAATCAAAGAAAGGATAAAACTCATAAAAGCATTCTCTATTACATGTGGGACCTCAAAATAATACAACAAAAAGTAAAGTCCTTGCACAATAGCGAAAGCTCCCATAAAATTACTGTAAATAATAATCAGGTTAACATGGGAAGTTTTCTTACTATCCTTATTAACTAGTAGACTCTTGGCAGAAATTAAAAAACAATAAGCCATTAAATAGCAAATCTGAACAAGTAAAAAACTTAGTTGATGATAGAAGAACTGGGCTGTAATTAGAACAGCAGCACCTAAAAAATGGGCTAAAACCAGAATATTAGATAATCTTTTAGATTTAATAACAGATTCAGAGTAAAGATATACTACTGGAACTGCTAAGTAAATAACAGTAATAGAGCTGTGTAATAAACTTAAAACACATTGCAAGCTACAGCTCAAAATTACAATGCAAAGCAACAAGGGAAAGCCCTTGTGGGTTTGTTGTTTTGTTTTTAAATAATTAATCGCATTCATGGTAAGTAAGGTTTGTTAAACTCACTTTAGAACACACTTTTTTTACTCCTATCTTTTTCAAAAGGAGAGTATTATAAATCAATAAAACACTTTAAAGTGGGGACAAACATTACACTAAGAAACTTATATAGTGAGATGTTTTTCTAAAGTTGTACAAAATTATTATTTATATTTTAAAAAGTACGCGATTGACGATTTGTTAAATTCGATTTATAAAAAAGCAAATCTTTAAATAAAGAAGACATCACTTTCCTTTTATTTTTAGATATATTAAGTAATTAATACAAATCATTTGCCAAAAACACTAAATTTTTCAAATGATTTTCCACTACATTAACATAAACAAAGCAGATATAGGTATATAAAAGGAATAAAAAATCTTAAAATCATTTAACATAAATAAATATTAAAGAGATATTCCTCTACATACAAAAAAACGCTTGCCAAAAGTCTTAATAAAATGAACCGTTCTTTATTTCTAAAATCGCACAACAGGCACCTTTTTGAAAATTACTTCTCTATTAAGACAAATAATTCACAAAAAGTCACAATTATTTCAAAATTAAAACTAAAAAAAGCACACTTCGCCCTAAATAAATCTCTATAGAGTTAAAAACAAGGTACTTACACCACTACATTTTTTAATTAATGTTACAAAACATTATTGCTTTTATTACTAAATAATACTTTTAGTAAGCCAAGTATTCCAAATCTTTTGAACTGTTTGTTGTATTTGTGTATTACTATCCTTAAAACTAGTAAAATGACTAGCTTGTGTTTCATCATTTTGATGGTGATAAATCCATACGCTAAAACTTTTATGCCATCCAGGAGAGTTAAGCAAACCAAAAAAGCTCTTCTTATTGTAGGAAATTTCTTCAATAAGAAACTGAATTGTAATTTGCTGATCATTCAAATAGACTGAGATATAAGTTTGATAACTGCTATTGGTTTGTTCACTTACTAAATGCCTTGGCGATACACTAATATGTATTTGATCATCTATCCACATGCTTAAAGGATGTTTCCAGTCCCTTAAAACCAATGCCAAACTATGCTCCAAATAAAGACTATGGTCTATTCGCTGGTCAAAAAGACTATATTCTTTCTGCTTATGTGGCTCCTTGTGATCCATCCAATCTTTTAAGCGGTGCATTGCTTGTCTTTCCATAACTCCAACTACGTACTCTTTAGGTATATCCTCTATCGTGGAAGCATAATGAGCATTATCGGCAAAGTTCTCTCGAATTAAACTAAAATACTGTAGTGCCAATACTTCCTTCTTTAAGCCATGATAACTCCATCCAAGAGAAAACCAATAATTTACTTTACCCACAATAGGTGCGTTTTCTAAAAAAGTATCGTACTCGAAAAAATTATTAGTCAGTGTAATACACAATTCATATTGGTGCTTTTGATACCTTATATAGGAAAAGACCTCAGCTGCTATATAGATCATTTGCTCTACAAGATCTTGGTCTTGTATCTCTTGGTCTAAGAAATCTTTTGTAAGTAGCTGGAAATGACTAAGTACCTTTTCTTGGTCGTCCATTTCAATATAGCAATTTACAATACTAGATTGTACTCTTAGCCATTCTAAAGTAAAGGTAGGATAATAGTCTAATAATTCTTTTAAGAACCACTCACAAGAGGCCGTATCACCTATAAAAGAACTCAACAAAAACCCGTTGTGAAGATTTTCTCTTAGAGGTTCAAGCTCAAATCCTTTTTTGTGCAGCTCAACGGCTTTATTAAAAATAGGTTCTTCTTTATTTGTTTGTTCTTCTAATAGAGCAATATTATAAACACAAGTTCCAAAAGCATTACATACCCAAGAATAACCCTTTTTATTATTACTTACTTTACTTCCTGTACCAAATTCAAAATAAGTGTGAATCACTTCTAAAGTATGTTGGGATATTTTCAAGGTTTCTTTAAAGTAAGATAAGGCTAAGTCCCTTTGATCATTATTCAAAAAATATTCGGCTCTTTCTATAAAAGCTAGAGCTAGCATACATCCTGAAAAACCATCTAACTGAAAGCTAAAGTGCTTTGGTGTTATCTCTAAGGCAAGACAAGTTTCAAAATAGTAAAAGTAATACTCATTTTGAACCACAGGATGATTTTGAAAATAGATCTCTAGAAGACTCCATAGTTTTAGATAGTTTTTTTCACATGAGATAAAGTGTTCTATTTGCATACGCAAAACAGCCTCAGAACTAGTTTTAGCATCCAATTTCAACCATTTTGAAAAACGATTGGAAATTTGTTTACTAGTGACTGCCTTAAAATATTTATAATTTCTTATTTCTATGCGGTATAATAAACCAATTAAATCTACACTTAGGTCCAAATCCTTCTTGTGAAAATGTTTTTCTAATTCTCTACCAATCTCCACATTGCGATCTTCAGAGAAATAAGTACAAAAACGTTCCAAATAATCATATGCTTTGGGATAATTTCTTTGTTCTAAGTATAAGAGGCCAGCTTCATAAAGAGCCAAGTTATGGTCTGGATAATGTTCCAAACACAAGGAATAATAATCCATTGAGTTATCTATCTTATCCATATCTTTATACAAAAGAGCCAGCATATAATAGGTTTCGGCAAACTTATGATCCACCAAACTATAGTTTTCCTGGGCTAAGGATAATACTATCAAGCGATCTTCTAGACTTTGAATAGCTTTCTGAGGCAAGTGTAGCTTGTGCTCATAAATCCAAGCCTGATAATGGTATGCTTGTAAGACAGTTTGTAAATCTTCTTTAAAGTTCTCGATAATAAAATTAGCTGTTTCTAACATTATAGAAGTATCAAATAAAACTGGGCCGTCATATATCTTTATCTTCCAAAACAAAGCTTCTTTATTATATGGATCACTTTGTAATACTTGTTGAATCAAGCCAATAATCTCTTGTGATAATTCTTTGTTCCTTACATAGCCTTGAGGATCTTGTTCTTGTCCAGAACCTATGGCAATTAGGTTAAAATCTATTTGATTATAAAGGTCTTTAATTTGCTCTAATAGCGCTTGATTATCGTTCATTTTCTTATAAATACTATACCTAACTCCTATTTTTTCTTTACTGCTTTTCTATTTAGCCATATAAATACCTAGGCTATCTTCTAAAGAACTAGAAGTTTTCTATTTCAAAAGTAAAGTTAGTATTATTTATTGCGTTAATAAACTAAAATGACTTGTTTTAAAGTTATAACCTAACCTAAAACAAAAAAAAATAGGCTAAAGTAGTCCTGAATGGCGCTATTGTTCTTCTTATAAAAAAAGCCAAGTAAATAAAATTTACTTGACTAGTATAAGGTAAGAGAAACAACTATTGACAAAAACACTAAATTAGGGATTAATGCTTTTTTTCCTTTTCAATATAATCATATGTTCTCTTTTCATTGAGTAACTTTTCTTCTTGCAAAAATTCCTGTGGTATAACTTTCAAAAAAGAAGGATGTTGCTCTATTGCAAGTTCGACATTTTCCACAATTTGTTCAATAGTATCGTTTTGATAATCGATATCCAATGGAGGTTTTACCACAAAGGATTGTAGTATACCCTTTTTCTTTAAATGAAGTCCTTTTTTATCAAAAGAACGTCTAAATCCATCAATAACAATAGGTACAACAATAGGTTTATAATCTTTAATTATATGTGCTGTCCCTTTTCGAATTGGTTTAAAACTCTTGGTTGTCCCTTGCGGAAAAGTAATTACCCATCCATCTTGCAGAGCAATTTTGATATTTTCTACTTGAGCTTTATTTACCTTTTTTTTCGTTGTTAATTCCTGTCCTTTACTTCTCCATGTACGGTCCACAGTAATAGCTCCTACATAAGATAAGATCCTAGGTAAGATACCAGAATTCATCGTCTCTTTAGCTGCTACGTAATAAATATTTAATTTAGGATTCCAAATGTACATCACATTCTTAATGGTGTCGCTTCTTCCTTTTAAACTAGCATTAAAAACGTGAAACATAGCAACAACATCTGCAAAATAGGTTTGGTGATTGGATATAAACAAAACATTCTTATCGGGTAAATTTCTAAGAATTTCCGATCCTTCAATTTGTAAGTCATTGAAGCCTCTAAAGCGTTGATGCGTAGCAAAACCGAATATCCTTATAATCCAACGCTTTATAAAAAGCAAATGACCAAACGGATTTCTTTTAAACAATCCCATAATAGATGTAGATTAATACAAAAAGCAAATTTACTACATTACTAGAGTTATATTCGTTTGTTTAATAAATATTTATCACTTTATATGCTAATTCCTTTAATATAAATCCCTTAACTAACCTTATTCTTTATTTAGGTAAACCTATACAATCAACTTAAACCATAAAGGCTTTTCAAGGCTTCTCTTAATTCACTTAACATCATAGCAGTAGCGCCCCATATAATAAAATCTTTGTATACAAAAGCAGGCACATCTAAATAGGTTCCATAACTTGTTGTACGACCCACATGTTGAATAATACTAGAGGATAATAAATCTTTTACTGGCAATTCTATAACCCCTGCTACTTCATCATAATTACATGCAATATTAGGAGTTTGAGTTAAAACTCCTAAATAAGGCTGTACTATATAGTTACTCGCAGGAATATATAGCTTTGTAAAAGCTTTTATATCCTGTATACTAGTGGGATGTACCCCTATTTCTTCATAAGTTTCTCTTAATGCTGTATACTGTAAATCCTTATCTCCTTTATCCATAGCCCCACCAGGAAATCCTATTTGACCAGAATGTACTCCTGTAGAAAGTGCTCTTTGTATTAGTAAGATAGACATCTGTTTGTCTTTAGGATACAATAACATCATTACAGCAGATTGCTTAGCATTTCTATGCAATTGTTCGTCTATATAAGATAGTTTTTGACGATTTGCAGGCATCATTATAGCTTGTGCGGGAAATCCCAGAGGTTTTAGACGTTTAATTTCAGGGATCTTATGCAAAAAAGAATCAAATGTCATAAGTTTGTACATTATAATTTCACTTAATTAAAAATACAACTTTAAATCCATGTTTAGCAAAGAAGAAGCACAAAGAATTAAAAAAGAGTTTTGGATAGAATTTGCCCAGGCTTATCCCAGAAAATGGCTACTGCACAAAACTAAAATAAAAGATTTTGCCTTTAAATTTTATTGCGATAACAAAAAAGCTTTTGTTCTATTAGATATAGAACCTAGAGATGCAGAGAAAAGAAAAATCTATTTCGAAAAAATGGAATCTTTAAAAACAATCCTTACAGAGGATTATATTCCAGAGGCTATTTTTGAAAGAGAGTTCTATTTAGAAAATGGTAAACTAATTTCAAGAGTATGGGTAGAATTAACAGGTATATCCATTAACAATAGAAATTCATGGCCTGAGATTTTCGATTTCTTTGAGAAAAACATGGCAGCTTTTGAATTATTTTTTTACGAGTACGAAGACTATTTAAGAGATTTAGAAATAAACACCTAATTTAGTTGTATATTTCAGTTACTTAATATAATACACACCCATGCATTTTAAACTTTCTTTATTACTTATCTTTTTCTTTTGCTCTTTAACCTATAGTCAATCTACACAAAAAAGCATAGAACTAGATACCCTAAGAAGCCAAATGCAAGGTGCCTCCCCTGATTTTGATTTTCTTACTGACACTATTCATAATCATACCATTGTGACAGACCAACCAAAGACACAAGTAGGTAAGTTAATCAAAAGAATGTTTGTCAAGAGTAAAAGTTCTAGTCAAGGAAAAGCTCCAAATATTAGTTTTGATAGAGATTTGGCTCTTGGAGAAGGTAAAATCATACGAAATATAGACATTGTAACCCTTGATCCTTTTGGATTTTCTGAATTAGATACTTTGCAAGTTCCCACTACTAAAGCAGAAAACTTGGGAAATCGCCTACATTTGAAAACCAAAAAATTTACAATCCGCAATTTTTTACTGTTTGAAAAAGGCAAGCCTTTTGATTCCTTAATGATTAAAGAAAGTGAGCGTTTAATCCGTTCTCAACGCTATGTAAAAAGAGTACTTATTTACCCTATTCCTACTTCTTCCCCAGATTCTGTTGATATTATGGTAAGAGAGCTTGATTATTGGACCATCTATCCAAGTGGATCTATCTCCACGAGCTCGATGCGAATTCGCCTTACCGATAAGAACTTTGCCGGCTTAGGTCATGAATTAAGTATGCAATACAGAAGGCGTATAGATCAAGATAAGCAAGGTTACTATTTCAACTATAGAATCAATAATATTCAAAGAACATTTATAAGAAGTGAATTATTATATGACTCTGATGTATGGGGAAATTATCGAAAATTCGCCTTAATAGATCGTCCTTTCTACTCTCCTTATACAAAATGGGCAGGAGGTTTTAATTACACCCAAAGATTCTCTAGAGACTCTTTAATTGGTGTAGATGAAAAATATAGCTTTGAGGCTAGAAAATATAATCAATATGATACTTGGGTGGGCCACTCTATCCCTCTTTACCAAAGAATCAAAGACAACACAGTAATCACTAACTTAAGAGCTGCTGTTCGTTATTACCAAAGAGATTACATTGATAGACCAGATCATAAATATGATACAATAGGCTATTTTTCCAACTCTAAAACCTATTTAGCAACACTTGGAATTAGCTCTATTAATTATATACAAGACCATTATATCTTCACTCATGATAGAATTGAAGATGTAGCTGTTGGGAAAATCTTCTCTATTACAGGTGGTTTTAATAACCAATTCAATAAAACTAGAAGTTATTTTGGAGCAAAATTTGCCATGGGAAAATACACCAATTTTGGTTATTTAGCCTCTAATATAGAATGGGGTAGCTATTTTTTAGGGAAAAAATCAGAACAAGGAGCCTTGCGCCTAGATGTCACTTACTTTACTAAATTACTTTTGCGTGGCAATTGGAAATTTAGACACTTCATAAATCCTAGTTTTATAATGGGCTATAATCGCTATGGTCACATGGAGGATCAATTGCGTTTAGAACAGGTAATTGCCGGAATACGAGCCTCCAAAATTAGAGCAGCAAGAAGAGTTTCTCTGTCCTATCAATGGCAAGCTTATGCGCCTTATAGTTGGAAGGGCTTTCATATTAGTCCCTATGTAAATATAGAAGGGGCTTTTGTAGGATATAAAAACCATGCCTTTTTGGACGGTAAATTATATTCTCGTTTAAGTATAGGCTTTGTAGCAAGTAATGAATATTTGGTTTTTAGTAGTATAGCTATTTCTTTAGTTTACTACCCTACTATGCCAGATTCTCAAAGAGCAGTATTCTATGCCAATGGTAGAAAATACGATATGGAATTACCTGACTTTAATTATGGTAAACCACAAACAGTGAATTACTATTAAAAAAAGCTATTATCTTTTAAATATAATAGCTTTTTTAAATTCTATATTGTTATAATTCAGATTGCTTTAAAGACAATTCATAGCGCTCTAAATTAGTTTGCTCATAAATATATTCCAAGATATCTATGTCAAGTTGAGTTAATTCTACATTTCTTCTTTGCATCACCACCTTCATGGTTTGCACTGCTTTCTTAAAGTCATATAACTCCTCTTGATCAACACCACCCCATGTGAAGTTGTTTAAAAAAGTTTTAGGAAATCCTCCTCCATAAATACTACAACTAACCCCAACTACACTTCCAGTATTGAACATAGTATTGATTCCACATTTACTATGGTCTCCCATTAACAATCCACAAAATTGTAACTTAGTATCTTCATACTTTTGCTGTGCCATATTCCATACCTTCACATTAGCATAGTTATTCTTTAAGTTGGAGTTATTAGAGTCGGCACCGATATTACACCACTCCCCAAGTACTGCATTACCTAAAAATCCATCATGTCCTTTGTTAGAGTAACCGAAGATGACACTATTGCTAACTTCTCCGCCTACACGAGACTCCGGTCCAATAGTGGTTGCACCATATATTTTAGCTCCCATCTTTACTTGGGCTCTCTGACAAAGTGCAAAAGGCCCTCTAATTAAAGATCCTTCCATAATCACAGCATCCCTACCAATGTATATAGGTCCTTGTGTTGTATTCAAAGTAACACACTCTACTATTGCTCCTTGCTCTAAGAAAACATTTTCTCTAGGACCAATAATATTAACTGTTTTGGAAATAGGTTCTGAAATTTCACCTTCGGTTAGTAAAGCGAAATCTTGCTCTATAGCTAAATGGTTTTTCTGAAAAATATCCCATTTATTTTCCAGTTTTTCCAATGCTCCATAATAGGGAATAATTTGATAAGAATCAAAATCTACCTCCTCTTGATTATCTTGGGTGAAAAAGGCAATAATATCGTCATTATAAACGATAGCTTGATTCACTTGAAGAGCTTTAATCTTATCTACTAAGCCTTGGGTAGGAAGAAAACAAGAGTTGATCATTACATTGTTTTCAAGCTCCACCATAGGGTATTTTAAAGACAAATACTCTTGGGTCAAAGTAGTAGTTGTGTAACCTAAGTATTTCTCCCATTTTTCGCGAATAGTTAATATACCAATTCGCATATCTGCAACTGGACGAGTAGAGGTAAAAGGTAAAAAATTATCCCTTAAATCCCCATCAAATAATATATAATTCATAGCACTTGTTCTTTAGTATAACATTTTATCAAAGTTAACTAAAGTTGTAACAAGTACCGCCTATATGACAAAAAAAAAGAGCCTCTAATAAAATTAGAAGCTCTTTCGTATAATTTAAAATTCAAATTATTTTTTGAATTTAGCATATTTAGTTTTGAATTTATCAATACGTCCTGCAGTATCGATAAGTTTAGATTTACCTGTATAGAATGGGTGAGATGTACGAGAAATCTCCATTTTAAACACTGGGTACTCTACACCATCAACTTCGATAGTTTCTTTTGTATCTACTGTTGATTTTGTGATGAATACGTCATCATTTGACATATCTTTAAACGCTACTAATCTGTAATTTTCTGGGTGAATACCTTTTTTCATGATAAATCTGTTTTAAATTATGAGTTACTTTTCGTCCCGAAGCTTTCTGTTTTTCAAGAAAGGTGTAAACGTCCAATAACTTTTTTGTTACATTTATTTACTTTTCAGACCGCAAATTTACAACTAAAATTGAAATAACAAATAACTAATGGACTTTTATTTGTTTTTTTTGTTACAAAAACAAATTTATATCCAAACCCAAGTCTAGGATTCTATAAACCAATTACACCTTTATTTCTTCTAGCCCCCTACCGCTATTACATTTTAATTACTAAAAAACATATATATACAAATAAAATGTTTACATACACGTCTTTGTTTGTAATAAAAGTTTTATCATATTTGACACATATTTTATTTTAAATAAAATTTCACATAACATATAACTGACCTAAACAAACCAATTCAAATGAAAAAAAACATTATCACCTTCCTATTTTTACTATTTTTTGTTGCTATCTGGGCACATCCCGACCAAAAACAAGTAGAAAAGGCTTTATACAATCTAAAGAATGTAACCTTTACACAGCTAGATTCTGATGATGACTCTGTTTTAAAGTACAAGCTTAAAGTCAGACAACCAATCGATCATAATGATGAGTCAAAAGGTTACTTTGATCAAAGTGTATATTATATACATAGAGGATTTGATCGTCCAACAGTAATGGAAACTAATGGTTATACTTTGTCACATGGACAAACTGAATTGCCTAAGTATTTTCAAACTAACTACCTTAGTGTAGAACATCGCTATTTTGGAGATTCTACCCCTAAAGATACTCCTTATGAATACTTAACTTTAGAACAAGCCACAGCTGACCTTCACCAAGTAAATCAATTATTTAGAGAATTATACAAAGGTAAATGGATTTCAACAGGAATTAGTAAAGGAGGTCAAACTACTATCTTTTACAAATATTTCTACCCAGAGGATGTAGATGTAGCAGTACCTTATGTTGCTCCATTTAATAAATCTCTAGAAGACCAAAGAATCTATACTTTTTTAGATACAGTTGGTTCAAAGAAATGTCGCGATGCTATTCAAAAAGTACAAACAGCTTTATTTGAGAATAAAAAACAGATTATAGAAAAATTGCGTTGGTATGCTAAAGGAGCACGATTAAAATTCGATTATATTGGTGGTTTAGATACTGCTTATGATTTAGCTGTATTAGAATATGACTTTGCTTTTTGGCAAGGAGGAAATGATTGCGCTACTTTACCTAACATCAAAAATATTGACCAATTAACAGATGATTTTCTAAAAATCAGTAATATTGACTTTTTTAGTGATGCAATGATTAAAAAATTTGCTTCACACTACTATCAAGCAGGAAGTCAAATGGGATATTATGGATACGACATTACTCCATTTAAAAAATACGTTTCTTTCAAAGAAAATCCATCTGCTATTCACATGCCAGAAGGTACATCAACGGATAGTTTTGACAATAGCCTTATAATTAAGGTTCAAAATTGGCTGGATAATGATGCTAATGGAATCCTATATGTTTATGGAGATATTGATACTTGGAGTGCTACAAGAGTAATTCCAAGTGACAAAGTTAACTCTAAGGCTTATATGGTAGAAGATGCTGATCATTATAAGGCTAGAGTTGGTAATATGAATCCGCAAATGCAACAAGATTTTTTCGACACATTTGAAAAATTCACTCAATTAAAACCAATCTTGGATTAACTTTCACTTAGTAGTTTATCCCTTACTGGTTTTAAAGCAAGTACTTTATCTTATATGATGAAGTACTTGCTTTTTTTTTGCCTTATAAAAATCAATAGCTTGCTAAGTAAAAGCATGCTTCTAAGCTAGAAAGCTAAGCTGGTTTGTCTACTACAAAACCTATATATATCACAATTCGCAATTAAGGTAAAGGGTTATTTTAGTATATTTGTTTTTTTAAAGTTTACTTACTAGCAAATAATGAAAGACCCAATTAATAAAATTGGAATTAAATTTGGTTTAATTCTAGCTGCCTACTATACCCTTTTTGATTGTATAGTTTTTTTTACTGACCAAAATTTATTCACAAACATCCCTTTAGGGTTTTTGAATATTTTTGTAACTATAGCTCTAGCTATAGGTTGTATATTAATGGCTAAGAAACAAATAGGAGGCTATATTACTTTTAAAGAAGCCTTTACTCCTTACCTCCTTTATGTATTAATAGGTGTAACGGTTAATATGGTAGTATACTATATCTTATTTAACTTTGTTAATCCAAATGCACAAGAGCCCCTTAGAGACACCCTTTACCAAATGGCTATTGACAAAATCAATGCCCTTGGTATGCCTGAAGCTGATAGGTTAGCTAAAATAAAACAAGCCGAAGAAAGCAATCCTTTTACCTTCCAAACCCAAGTATTTGCATGGGCTGGAAGTATATTAAAATACTGTATCCTAGGTTTCTTATTAGCGGCTATTTTTAGAAATAAATCAGAATTTACACCTGTAGAAAAATCAACACAAGATAGCACAGGTAAGCACACTAACGACCTACAAGCGAAAGATTTATCCGAGGACAATCAATCTTCTGTGTCTAAAAAACAGCCTAAGAAAAATAAAGAACAACCGTCGAAGAAATAATCATTCGACTCAACTAAAGCTTTTTTCATGAATCTTTCTATTGTTATACCTTTATTAAACGAGGCAGAATCTTTACCCGAATTACACCAATGGATCTCTAAAGTTATGCAGGAAAATAATTTTAGTTATGAAATTATTTTTATTGATGATGGTAGTTCAGATGATTCATGGGATATTATCCAAGGTTTAATCGCACAAAATCCAGCTTGTAAAGCAATCCGTTTTGCCAGAAACTTTGGTAAGTCTCAGGCTTTACATGCAGGTTTTAAAAGAGCCCTAGGACAAGTGGTTATTACCATGGATGCAGACTTACAAGACAGTCCAGAGGAAATTCCAAGCCTATATAAAATGATCACAAAGCAAAATTTTGATTTAGTCTCTGGTTGGAAAAAGAAAAGATACGATTCTCTATGGGCTAAAAACATCCCCTCCAAACTATTTAATTGGGCTGCAAGAAAAACTTCAGGAGTACAGCTTAATGATTTTAATTGCGGACTAAAAGCTTATCGTCTAGAGGTGGTGAAAAACATAGAGGTTTCAGGAGAGATGCACCGATACATACCAGTTTTAGCCAAAAACGAAGGGTTTTCTAAAATTGGAGAAAAGGTAGTAATCCACCAAGCCAGAAAATACGGAGTTACTAAATTTGGGATGAATCGATTTATAAATGGATTTTTAGATTTAATCACCATTTGGTTTTTAACTAAATTTGGTAAACGTCCAATGCACTTCTTTGGTGCTCTTGGCCTATTAATGCTTTGTATAGGGTTCTGCGCTTCCTTATTTATAGGAGGTAGCAAACTATACAAAATTTACTATGATCTGCCCTCTATATTGGTCACTAGAGATCCGTGGTTTTACATTGCTTTAACTACAATGATCATAGGTAGCCAATTGTTTTTAGCAGGCTTTATAGGGGAAATAATACTAAAGACAAATACAAAAAATAAGAGATACAAAATCGCCCAAAAAGTCGGTTTTAAAAAAATATAATTATGCAAACAGAACAAGATATTTTACAAATAGCTAACCAGTGGTTACAAGATCCTTTTGATACAGAAACTAAACAAGAAGTAGAGAGAATGATCCAAGAGGACAGCGATTTACTGAAGGATAGTTTTTATAAAAACTTAGAGTTTGGAACTGGAGGTATGCGTGGTGTAATGGGAATTGGTACAAACCGAATCAACAAATACACTTTAGGAAAAAATACCCAAGGATTATCTCAATACATTAAAGAGTGTTTTCCAAACAAACAATCTAGTGTTGCAATTAACTATGACTGTAGACATAATAGTAAAGAATTAGCTAAAGTGGTAGCAGATGTATTTACTGCAAATGGTATCAAAGTATACTTATTTGAAGATATGCGTCCTACTCCTGAGCTTTCCTTTGCAGTAAAATATTACAACTGTCAAGCAGGTATTGTTTTAACTGCTTCACATAATCCACCGGAATACAACGGTTATAAAGTATATTGGCAAGATGGGGGCCAAATTGTTCCTCCAAATGACCAAGCAGTAATTGATATTATTAATAGCTTAAACTACCAAGATATTAACTTTAAAGGTCAAGATGACCTAATTACTTATGTAGGTAAGGATTTAGACCAAGCCTTTATTAATTCTACTATAGAGCATGCGAGCTTTAATACTCCAGCTTGGGCTAAAGATAATCTGAAAATTGTTTTTACTCCTTTACATGGAACTTCTATTAAGTTAATCCCTCAAACTTTAGAAAAGGCTGGTTATAAAAATGTCTTCATTGTAAAAGAGCAAGAGGAGCCTAATGGAGACTTCCCTACAGTAAAATCCCCTAACCCTGAGGAGCCAGAAGCTCTAGAAATGGCGATGGAACTAGCTGAAAAAGTTGGTGCTGATATTGTTATTGGTACGGATCCTGACTCAGATAGAATTGGAATTGCAGTACGTGATTTAGAAGGAAAAATGACTCTTTTAAATGGTAACCAAGCCATGGTAGTTATGACTGCTTTCTTATTAGAACAATACAAGAGAAGCCAAGGTTTTAAAGGTAATGAATTCATTGGCTCTACAATTGTATCTACACCAATGATGTTAGATTTAGCTCAAAGTTATGGTGTAGAGTGTAAAGTTGGATTAACTGGATTCAAATGGATTGCTAAATTCATCAATGATTGTCCGAATCAAAAATTCATCGGAGGTGGAGAAGAAAGCTTCGGTTATATGATTGGCGATCAAGTAAGAGATAAAGATGCTGTTGCTTCTGCCCTTTTAGTATGTGAAATTGCTGCATTAGCAAAAGCTGGAAAAAGTTCTTTTTACACAGAACTTTTAAATCTATACATTGACCATAGTTATTACAAAGAGCACCTTATCTCTTTGGTTAAAAAAGGAATGGATGGAGCTGCTCAAATCAACCAAATTATGTCTGATTTAAGACAAAATCCTCTTTCTCATATTATTGGACAAAGAGTGGTTTGCGTAGAGGATTACAAAACCCAAAAAGCCCTTAACTTAATTACAAACGAAGTGGAAGAAATCCAAGTTCCAAGTTCGAATGTATTAATTTATTACCTAGAAGACGGAAGTAAGATTGCTGCACGTCCAAGTGGTACTGAACCTAAAATTAAATTCTATTTTAGCGTAAACCATCCAGTAGATGATTTATCACAAATAAAAGAAGTAGAGCAGCAGTTAGAGGATAAAATTCAAAGTATCATCCAAGAAATGAATCTAAACTAATATAAAGTAGACTAGTATAAATACTAGTCTACTTTGATTTTACTAAAAACCATATATTTTACCTATGAACGAATACTTTAAAAAAATTATTCGGTATGCCTTTCCTTATAAAAAATACGCCTATTTAAACGTATTTTTTAATATACTATATGCCCTATTTAGTGCTTTGTCTTTTGTGGCTTTGATCCCAATGATGACAGTATTATTTGATGAAGCCAAACCTATAGCACAAAAACCAGTTTATCAAGGTATCGGTAGTTTAAAGAATTACTTAGAAGACTATATGTCTTACTTTATTAATTCTTTCTCTCAAGCACATGGTGCAGAAAAGACTTTAATGGTAATGGCAGGGGTTATTATTACCTTGTTTTTACTAAAGAACCTTTTCAATTATTGGGGAATGTATTTTGGTACTTTCTTACGTAACGGTGTTTTAAAGGATTTGCGTAATGCCATGTACAAAAAATCGTTAGAACTACCTCTATCTTTCTTTTCTGAGAAAAGAAAAGGAGATGTAATTTCTAGAATTACAGCCGATGTTCTTGAGATACAACATTCCTTCTTATCAATTTTAGAAGTTATTGTTAGAGAACCTCTAACCATTGTATTTACCATTATTGCGATGTTTGGAATAAGTGTTAAACTTACTTTGTTTGTATTTATTTTCATTCCTATTGCAGGGGTAATAATCTCTAAGGTTGGTAAGTCCCTAAAGAAAAGTTCTCAAAAAGCATCCCAGGAACAAGGTTATTTTCTTTCTTTGATTGAAGAGTCTTTACAGGGTATGCGCATTATAAAAAGTTTTAATTCAGAAGCTAATTTTAATGCTCGCTTCCAAGAATCTACCCAAAGTTTTTATGAGCTAAACAATAAAATTTTAAATCGTCAAAACCTTTCCTCTCCTTTAAGTGAGTTTTTAGGTATTGTAACTATTGCTGTTTTATTAGTTTTTGGGGGACATATGGTTTTAACTGAACATAGCTTATCAGGAGCTTCCTTTATTGCGTATATCGGTATGGCCTATAATATCTTAACTCCTGCAAAAGCCATGAGTAAAGCCTCTTATAGTTTAAAAAGAGGATATGCAGCAGCAGAAAGAGTCTTAGATATATTAGAACAAGAAAATAGTATAACAAGTAAAGAGAACGCTATTGATAAAAAAGACTTTACCACAGCTATCACCTTAGAGCACGTTGGCTTTAAATATGATACAGAAGAAGTACTTAAAGACTTTAACTTAGAGGTTCCAAAGGGAAAAACGATAGCTTTAGTAGGACAGAGTGGAAGTGGAAAAAGTACTATATCCAACCTTCTTACAAGATTCTGGGATATCAATAAAGGTAAGATACTTATCGACAATGTGGATATTAGAGATATCAAATTAGATGATTTAAGAGATCTTATTGGTCTAGTTAGCCAAGACAGTATTTTATTTAATGACTCCATTAAAAACAACCTAAAATTAGGTAACCCAAATGCTAGTGATCAGGAAATTATCAATGCTTTAAAAATTGCTAATGCCTATGAGTTTGTGAAAGATTTACCTCAGGGCTTAGATACCAATATTGGAGATTCAGGTAATAAACTTTCTGGTGGACAAAAACAACGTCTATCTATAGCTAGAGCAGTTTTAAAGAACCCTCCTATAATGATTTTAGACGAGGCTACCTCAGCACTTGATACAGAAAGCGAACAAATCGTTCAACAAGCTTTGGAGAATATGATGAAAAATCGAACTTCTATTGTAATTGCTCACCGTTTATCTACTATTCAAAACGCAGATTTAATTGTAGTAATGCAAAAAGGTAAGATAATCGAACAAGGATCTCACGAGCAACTATTACTTAAAAATGGAGCTTATTCCAAATTAGTAACCCTACAATCCTTAGAATAATATTAAATCCAGATGCATTACTTATGCCTATCTGGATTTTTTTATTACCTCTATAAAAAACACAGCAAAAAATTTAACCTTTTTAGTATCTTTAGCTAAATCCACTCAGCTTTAACTTATTGGACTAAAGATATCCTATACTTTTAAAATTAACATTTATGCAAAGTAATATACAACACCCCATAATCACTTCTATTTTAGATAACGATTTTTATAAATTTACGATGCAACACGCTGCCATTAAACAATTTCCCTACGCAAAGGCATCTTACGTATTTATCAACAGAGGAGACCATAAATATCCCGATGGATTTGCAAAGGCCTTGCAGGATCAGGTAAATAAGATGGCAGATTTACGTTTAACTAAGGCTGAGAAAGACTTTTTAGCAAAAACTTGCCCTTATTTAGACCCAACTTACTTAGACTTTTTAGAAGGATATAGTTACAATCCTAATGAGGTAGAAATAAGCCAAGATAAAGACCAGTTAACGGTAAATATCCAAGGTTACTGGTATCGATCTATCTTATGGGAAGTACCCTTAATGTCTCTGATTTGCGAGTTGTATTACATACTAACGGGAGCTCAACCTATGGTAGAGCAGCAAATTATAGAAACTACCAAAAACAAGATTGAAAACTATAAAAAACTAGGTATTACCATAGCTGAATTTGGTACAAGAAGAAGATACTCTTACAAAGTACATAGCATTGTAGTAGAAACCCTTAAAAAATACGGTGCTTCTTGCTTTATTGGAACAAGTAACGTACACCTGGCAATGATCTATAATATTAAACCAATCGGAACCCATGCCCATGAATGGTTTATGTTTCATGCAGCCAAATACGGTTTCAAAATGGCCAACTCTATGGGCTTAGAACATTGGGTGGATACCTATAGAGGAGATTTAGGTATAGCCTTAACAGATACTTACACAAGTGAAGTCTTCTTTGAACACTTTGATAAAAAATTTGCTAAACTATTCGATGGTGTTAGACATGATAGTGGGGATCCAATTGAATTCGCTCAAATGACCATTAATCACTATAAGAGTTTAAATATTGACCCACGTTCTAAAACAATTATTTTTAGCGATGGTTTGAATCCTGAAAAAGTACAACATATCACCCATTTTTGTAGAGGTAAAATTGGAATGTCCTTTGGAATTGGGACTGATTTCACTAATGATGTAGGTTTACCTGCAATGAATATTGTGATAAAAATGTCACAAGCATTACCTGAAAAGGGTAATTGGACAGATGTGGTAAAACTATCGGATGAGCCTAAAAAGCATACTGGTACACCAGAAATGATCGAACTAGCACAACGCTTATTAGATATTCCGCTTATAAAATAAAGAAAGCAGCTTTTTTTTTATTAACAAATTGGAAAATTAAGCTTTAATAGTTTACTTTTGTGTAAAATTTAAATACAATATAATGGCAACTAACAGAACTTTTACAATGATTAAGCCGGATGCTGTTGAGGCAGGTGACATCGGTGGTATCATCAACATGATTACAGAGGCAGGATTTAAAATTGTTTCTATGAAGTTAACTCAATTAACAGTTAGAGATGCTCAAAAATTCTACGAAGTACACAGTGAAAGACCTTTTTACGGTGAATTAGTTGAATTTATGTCTAGAGGTCCAATCGTTGCAGCTATCTTAGAAAAAGATAACGCAGTGGAAGACTTCAGAACATTAATTGGAGCTACAAATCCAGCGGACGCGGCAGAGGGAACTATCCGTAAGAAATATGCTAAATCTATTGGAGAAAATGCAGTTCACGGATCAGATAGCGACGAAAACGCTGCTATTGAATCAGCTTTCCATTTCGCAGGAAGAGAACAATTCTAAGAAGAAACCCTTCTTTTTCATATCAATGGCCATTTTTACATATAAAAATGGCCATTTTATTTTAATTATGGTGCTATTTTAACAATTAATATAAATAATTCTATATTATTACTTTTATATGCTTTTTTTATCGAAAAAAATATTATTTTCACACAAAATAAATAAATTCGATATAAAGCTCATGAAAGAAGCATTAAAATCAATAAAAGTACCTATTTGGTCTATTCTTATCCCTTTAGTATCCGTACTACTTTTATTTGTACAAGGCTCTCTACCTAATAATTTATATACTGATTTGCTTTTAGGAGCTTTTCTAATTGGATCAGTACTAGCATCGGTTAGCCATGCTGAAACTGTTGCACATCGCGTTGGAGAACCTTATGGAACTATTATCCTTGCCTTGGCAATAACGGTAATTGAAGTTTCTTTAATTGTCTCTATAATGCTAAGTGAAGGTAACTCAGAACCTTCTTTCTTAGCAAGAGATACTGTATTTGCCGCAATAATGATTATTCTTACGGGAATAATCGGAATCTGCTTTCTAAGTGGTGGATATCGCTTTAAAGAACAAAACTTTATAAAACAAGGTATTAGTACTGGATTAATTACCCTACTAGCTATTGCAACCTTAACTTTAATACTACCAAATCACACTACTAGTCAGTTGGGTAATAGTTATACAAGTAATCAATTATTCTTTGTAGCCATTGTTTCTTTAATTCTTTATGGAGGGTTTTTATCGGTACAAACCATTCGTCACCGTAATTACTTTGTGTTAGAAGAAGACCTAAAAACGCCAAATAGCAAAACTAAAGCTACTAAGCAGACTATGGATCAAGATGTAGAGAATAACGTGGATCAGGATTCAGAGGATAACATAGATCATACAACTGTGAATATTCCTACTACCATTGTAGCCTTTGTTATGCTACTTGTAGCTTTGGCAGCTGTTGTATTATTATCTAAGTTATTATCCCCTACCATTGAAAGTGCAGTTGCTCAAGCTGGAGCACCTAAATCTTTGGTTGGTATTATCATTGCAACGGTTATTTTACTTCCAGAAGGCTTGGCTGCCTATAAAGCAGCTAGACAAGATAGATTACAAACCAGCTTAAACCTAGCTATTGGTTCTGCTCTAGCTTCCATCGGACTTACTATTCCTGCAGTAGCAATTGTTTCTTACTTTACAGGATTAACTGTTGCTTTAGGAATAGACGCTAAATCAACTGTACTACTATTAACAAGTATTGCCACTGTTTATCTTTCTATTTCATCAGGTAGAACAAATATTCAACAGGGAATTGTACTATTAGTCTTATTTGCAACCTATTTATTTACTACCATAGCTCCGTAAAAAACTGGGATGAATAAAAAATAATAAAAGCCTCAAAGTTAACTTTGAGGCTTTTATTATTTTAGCATTATTCTTTTCTTATTAGAATATATTTAAATCCAATAAGTCTGCAATGTCTTTAATCATATGATAACCTGCAATAGAGTTACCTTGTTTATCTAAACTAGGGCTAAATACACCTAAACCATATCCTTTGTTAGCACTAACTAAGATACCACCTCCTACACCAGATTTACTAGGTAAACCAACTTTTCTAGCATACTCTCCACTAAACTCATACATACCACCAGTGAACATAACCGATTGAATTAATCTTGCCATATCTGTACTTTGGTATTTTGTATTTCCATCGTAACGTACACAGTCATTAGCAAAAAAATATCCCATTTTAGCCAAGTCCTCAGCTGTGATTTCAATAGAACACTGCTTAAAGTAATTATCTAACTTATCTTCATTTTCTTGAGAATAGTCGATAAATCCGCTGTTAACCATCATATAGAACATTGCTCTATTTCTATGCCCTGTTTCTTTCTCTGATAGATAAACCGCTTGATTAATATCAATACTAGGATTGTTGGTAATAAAGCGAATCATCTCCAAAATCTTTTGGTAAGCTACATCTTTATCTCCAGGGATCAACGAGGTGGTTAAAATAGCTCCTGCGTTCATCATTGGATTTAATGGCTTTCCATTAAAATCTAAATTAGCTGAATAATTAAAAGGCATATTAGTTCCATAATAACCTACCTTACTAAAAACCGCTTCTTCTCCTAATTCTTGAACAGCAATAAATAAAGAAATAATCTTAGATACACTTTGAATAGTAAATTTTTGATTTACATCTCCAACACTAACAATTTCTCCATTTGGCTTAACTACACTCAAAGCAATAGCATTCTTACGCATTTTTGCAAGCTCTGGAATATAATCTGCTACAGCACCTTGCTCAGCGAAATCTCTATTTTTATCTAAAATAGCCTGAGCTACTTTTGTATTTAAAACAGGATCTCTATTTTTCTTTGTTTCAACAATTACTTCATTAGTAGTAGCAAAAATAGACATGCTATGTAAGGCAAAAAGAGCTAAAGCTAACTGCCCAAATGTTCTTTTAATCATAATTAGTTTTTTATTTAATATTTTTACTTCTTATCACCTTGCCAGACTCGGTGGTAATAAAGGTATCGCAGAACTGAATCTCTTTAGGTCTTTGGTACCTGTGTAAGGTCTCAAAGATAGTATCTTCTAGCATATAAGCCTTGGCTTGTATCACTAAAACTACCTTGTTTCCTAAAATAGGATCATTTTTACTACCAATAAAAAAAGGATAAGGTATTTTAGGGCTAAGAAGTTGTTCTATTTCTTCTGGATATAACTTAATCCCACCACTATTTATCACATTGTCTATTCTACCTTTCCAAATAAAGTCTTTTTCATTAAGCAAAGTGACTACATCATTGGTAATAATTGGCTCACTTGTAATATTTGGAGCATTAATAACCAAGCAGCCTCGGTTATCTTGTTCAATACTAACATGAGGTAGAATGGTAAAGTACTGCTCACAGATCCGCTTTGCTGCAATATGAGTAATGGTTTCACTCATCCCATAGGTTTCATATACTCTTGTATCAAGGGATAGTAATCGTTCACTTAAAGAAGCCGAAACTTTTGCCCCGCCAATAATTAAACATTTTATCCTATTTAATTCCTGAAAACTAGCCTGCACCTGCATAGGTACCATAGCTACAAAATCAAAATCTCCTTCCACTTGTTGCATTACATTTGAACTTGGGGCAACATGGTGTAAATCCCAACCTAATATTAGGGCTCTTACTAGCATAAGCTTACCGGCTATAAAGTTGGTAGACATACACAAAAGGGCTTTACTTTTATTGTGAATATTAAAAAATTCCCCTGTAGCTCTGGCCGAATAAATCACTGCTTGCTTAGTCAAGTATATTTGCTTTGGAGGTCCAGTAGTACCAGAGGTTTGTACCACAATGTAAGGGTTATCATCCAACCACTCAACTATAAAATCCCCTAATTCTACGAGGTGTTTTTGCCCACTAACTCTTAATGAATGCTGTGCAAAATCCATAAGCTCCTCTTTTGTATAGGGGATTGCGTTCAAGCAAAAATCCTCATGGACAAAATCATTAGTATATTGTTTCATAAATTACATTCTATTTAACCGCTCCAAATAAATGTTTGGAATAATTACGCCATTTGTATTTTTTGGCAAAAATAAAAAAGACTAAAGGTAGGATTATACCTACTTGAGCCAAGTACTCCCATACTCCTACAACCGAATCGTTATCTGTATTAATAAAAAGAGAATCCGTCTGAAAAGCTGTCCAGCTAGAGGTTACTAATAATACCCCCACTAAATTGTTGGCAGCATGAAAACCTAAGGCAAGTTCTAACCCCTCATCTATTAAAGTAATCATACCCAAAAATACTCCTGTACCTATATAGTAAATCATAATAGACATACCATTTTGATCTACCTCAGGATTAGCAAAGTGCATCAATCCAAAAATAAAGGAAGTCAAGATAAAAGCAACACCTCTACTTTTAGTAGCTAATCCAAGTCCTTGTAATAAATACCCTCTTAAAAAATATTCTTCAAAACTAGTTTGTAATGGCACTAGAACTATAGCCAAAATAAGAAAAGTAAAAAAGCTAGCTGACTTAAAATTCCATTGAAAATCTTGAGGGTTGGCTATATAAGAAATTATAAATAGAAATATACATATTGCTGACCACAATATAAAGGCAAAACCTACTCGTTTCCAATCTATTTTATCCCTAGAAGTAGTCAAGGACAAAATACTTTGTTTTTGTATAAGCTTTACCCAAAGTAGCAGTACAAAGAGTAATCCTACTAAAGGTCCTATGGTCAGTAGAAAATTTATATTCTTTCCATACAAGGCAATATTTTGGCGTATAATGTCATTTGTAGAGGCATCAGTGAGCTTTAAGACAACTGCATTCAAGGCCATTATGCCAAAAAAAAGTAGAGAAAATGGCAAATAAAGCCATAAGTTGACTTTATGCTTTTTCTTTAATAACTGTTCAATATATTTCATATTTCAAAAAATGTACTATATTTGATAGAAAATCACCTAATTATGATCACAATTTATCACAATCCTCGTTGCAGTAAATCTCGAGAGAGTATCGCATTTATGGAGCAACAAGGCGTTGCTTACAAAATTATAAAATATTTAGATGCCGAACTTACTGAAACGGATGTTAAAACAATTTTACAGAAATTGAATTACTCCCCTATTCAGCTTGTTCGTACCAAAGATAATCTTTGGCAGGAAACTTTTGGACAAAAAGAGTTAACAGACGAACAAATAATTCAAGCAATGGTGGAAAATCCTAAATTCATAGAAAGACCAATTGTTGTCAATGGACCTCGCGCAGTAATTGCAAGACCCACTGAAAAAATACATGAAATATTGTAGATAAATAATTTTAACATTTTATTAACACTCCTTATATTAAACCATTGTAAATCTTTAGCGTCTAAACTTATATAAAAACTAACGATTACAATGAAAAATAAGCAGGTTTACACCATTCTACTAATGCTGTTGACTATATGTTATAGTGTTACAGCATTAGCTCAAAATCCAAAACTCTTTACCCTGAGTGGAAAAGTAATTGAAAATAGTACTAGTCAACCCTTAGAGTTTGCTAGTATTTATGCTCAAAATCAAGACAGAGAAAATATTATTTCAGGCGGTATGACCGATGAAAAAGGAAACTTCTCTTTTCAAGTACCCCCTGGAACTTACTTTATACGTATCGATTTCTTAGGATTCACTCCTTTAGAAAAAAGAGATATTCTCGTAGATCAAAACACTAACGTTGGAACTTTAAAAGTAGAGGACGATTCCCAGCTTTTAGATGACGTGGTAGTTATTGCACAATCCTCTAGTGTAGAAATTAAACTGGATAAAAAAGTATATAGTGTTGGCCAAGATATGCTTGTTAAAGGCGGAACTGCTGCTGATGTACTTGATAATGTACCTTCTGTTACAGTAGATAGCGAAGGAACAGTTAGTTTAAGAGGAAGTGAAAACGTAAAGGTATTAATCGATGGAAAGCCAAATGGTTTAGCTAGTAACATTGAAGAGGCTATGCGTATTTTATCTGCTGAATCCATTGAAAAAATAGAAGTAATTACCAACCCATCTGCTCGTTATGAAGCAGAAGGAGGAGCTGGTATTATCAACATAATCTTAAAGAAAGGTAAATCCCAAGGTATTAATGGTAATATTTCTGGAACTATTGGAAATCCAGAGAACTATAATCTTAGCGGAAACTTCAACCTAAGAAGTGAAAATTTCAACTTTTACACTACAATTGGTTATAGAGATAGCAAATCCAAAGGATATAGCAAAAACGATAGTCAGTACTTTGATGCCGTTGGAAACACTACTCAATTTATCAATGAGTACAAAACTAATGATAATAAAAGAGAGGGATATAATGCTATGTTTGGTTTAGATTATTTCTTAACCCCAAGCTTAACTTGGTCTAATGTCGTTAGTGTTAGAAGAAATAATAGAACTGCTCCTAATAATGTAGACTATAGCTATTTTAATGCGCAAGGAGATTTTTCTCATAATAGACAAAGACAAGAAGACGCTAAGAGTACTTGGAATAGTGTAGACTATACTACTTCTTTTGAAAAAGTTTTCAAAGATAACTCGGATCACAAATTAAACTTAGAAGCATCTATATCTCAAGATACCAATGATGATACTACTTATGTAACAGATATCAATCAAAAGGTAACTACAATTGGTTATCAAAAGAACACCTCGGATAATGATTATTTAAGTGGATTGGTGAAGCTAGATTATACATTACCTATTGGGGAATCTTCTAATTTTGAAGCAGGTTACTTAGGTACTTTCAAGAAAACCACTAATGATTATGATTTATATAACCAAAATAACCAACAACAGTGGATCAGTGACCCAGCTATTTCTAATACATTAGAATACAAAGAAAGTGTAAATGCATTATACGCTCAATTTGGAAGTAAGATTACCGATAAATTGAACTATATGTTAGGTTTAAGATGGGAAACTAGCAACATTGACGTAAACCAATTAAGAACAGACGATTACAACAATAAAAAGTATAATGACTTTTTTCCAAGTGCTTTCTTAAATTACGAATTAAACGAATCTACTAACTTATCGGTAAGTTATAGTAGAAGAATCATGCGTCCTAGAGGAAGATTTTTAAATCCTTTCTCTAATTACACAAGTGATATTAACTACTTTAAAGGTAACCCAGATTTAAATCCTGCAAAAACTAATGCATTTGATTTAGGCTTTATGAAAAGATGGACAACCTTTACTTTCACAGGGTCAGTATATTTAAACAAAACAGAAGATACCTTCCAATTTGTAAGATATATCGCTGGACAAACATCAGATGGTACGCCTATTACGGTAAGTTCTCCTATCAACTTAGCTACAGAATACCGTTATGGATTAGATCTTACTCTTAACTATAACCCATTTAAATGGTGGAGATTAAATGGAAACTTTAACTTCTTCAAAAATCAAACAAAAGGAGATTATACCTTTATTGATATAGACGGAAGTAAACAAACCCAAAATTTTGACAATAATGCCTACGCTTGGTTTACTAGAATTTCTTCTAAAATTACTTTGCCGTACAAAATTGATTGGCAATTAAATGGAATGTACATGGCTCCTACTACAACGGCTCAAGGAAAAATTAAATCTTCTTTATCTGCTAATATCTCTTTAAGTAAAGATGTATTAAAAGACCAAGCTACTATTACAGTTAATATTAGTGACTTATTCAATAGTAGAAAAAGAAAGATGGATACTTTCTTAGCGCAATCTCACTCTTTTAGTGAAATGCAATGGAGAGGTAGACAAATGAATGTTTCCTTTACTTACCGTTTCAACCAAAAGAAAAATGACAGACAAAAATCTCCTTCTGAAAGATCATCAGATGATTCAGATATGGAGTTAATCTAATAAATACGATTCTTAATAAAAAATCCCTATACTTTAAAAGTATAGGGATTTTTTATTGGTAGTAATACCACCCCTACCTTACCTAATACTAACAATGCTACTATCTAAGATACCAAGTAGTAAATTACTTCTTTTAAAAAAAAGCAGATCGTTTAAAAGCTAAAGGAAACTTTAGTCCATAAAAAAAGAGCCAGATACTTAGTATATGGCTCTTTTATTTTTTGTCCAAGTATAAAATTATACTCGACTTTCTTCTAATTGCTGTTTTTTAGCTTTTTTCTCTTTAAGCAATTCGATAGCTCCTCCAGTTGCCCAATAACAAGCAAAACCTACCAAGAATATCAAAAGCCAAAATGCCATTGTAATAACGGTCATGCCAACGATAAAAGCTAAATACTGTTGAAATTCAAACATTTTTTCCGGAATTTTTGTATATACCTGCCAAATATAAGAACTTTATTTTTTCTAACCTAAGAACCTAAATAAATTTTCAATTCATTTAGAATCAAACTAGATAATTTTGAGTAACTTTAGAAGTATCAACCAAAACATTACTATTATGAACTATAGAATTGAAAAGGACACTTTAGGTAAAGTGGAGGTACCCGCAGACAAATATTGGGGAGCCCAAACGCAACGCTCTATCCATAATTTCAAAATTGGTCCTAGTGGCTCTATGCCCAAGGAAATCATTCAAGCTTTTGCTTACTTAAAAAAAGCTGCTGCATATGCCAATTATGACCTTGGTGTACTCTCTCTAGAGAAAAAACAAGCCATTGCTCAAGTATGTGATGAAATTTTAAATAACAAATTAGGGGATCAATTTCCACTTGTAATTTGGCAAACAGGATCAGGGACACAATCCAATATGAATGTTAACGAAGTTATTGCCAATAGGGCACAAGTCCTTGCTAACAGACAAATTGGTCAAGAGCCTTTAGTATTACTAGCCAATGACGATGTCAATAAATCCCAATCCTCAAATGACACATTTCCTACAGCTATGCATATAGCTGCCTATAAAACAATCATGGATATCACCATACCAGGTATCACACAATTAAGAGATACCTTGGACCATAAGGCCCATGAATATAAAGACATCGTTAAAATAGGTAGAACCCATTTAATGGATGCCACTCCTTTAACACTAGGTCAAGAAATTTCTGGATATGTTGCCCAATTAGATCATGGATTGGCAGCTTTAAAAAATACTTTACCTCATCTAGCAGAATTAGCCCTTGGAGGTACTGCAGTGGGTACAGGTTTAAATACTCCAAAGGGGTATGATAAGTTAGTAGCTAAATACATTGCTAGTTTTACAGGATACCCTTTTGTTACTGCTAAAAATAAATTTGAAGCTCTAGCAGCTCACGATGCCATAGTAGAATCTCATGGAGCATTAAAACAATTAGCCGTTTCATTATACAAGATTGCCAACGACATACGTTTATTAGCCTCTGGACCAAGGTCTGGAATAGGAGAAATTATACTACCAGCAAATGAACCTGGTTCTTCCATTATGCCTGGAAAAGTGAATCCTACTCAATGTGAGGCTTTAACTATGGTAGCTGCCCAGGTTATAGGCAATGATGTAACTATCACCTTTAGTGGTACCCAAGGCCAATTTGAATTAAATGTCTTTAAGCCAGTAATGGCTGCTAATTTCTTAGAATCTGCTACTTTGCTAGGACAGGCTTGTGTTTCTTTTGATATACACGCCATAAAAGAAATGCAACCTAACTTGAACAAAATAGAAGAATTAGTACAAAACTCTCTTATGCTGGTTACTGCCTTAAATCCTCATATTGGATACTATAAGTCCGCAGAAATTGCTCAATATGCACATGCTAACAATGTAACTCTAAAACAAGCTGCTCTAGATTTAGGTCATGTCAGTGAACAGGAGTTTGATCAATTAGTAGTACCTAGTAAAATGGTTGGGAATTCGCCAGAAAAATAAAATAAAAAGGGGTTGTCTCATAAAGGTTACTATGCTAGTATTCAAGAGTATTTTACTAAGCATAATTTATATTTTAGATTAAATAATTAAATTATACCAAGTAAAAAGGAATATTCATTAGACAAAAAAGGGGCTGTATTCTATTGTAATACAGTCCCTTTTTATTTTATAACCTATCTTTCTAATATTTAAAAATTAAAGTAAGAACGATAATTCCCTAAGTCTTTGTCTCCTCTTCCTGAAAGATTCACTACAACAATATCCTCTGGGTTAAATTTCTTTTGATCTAAAACCGCTAAAGCATGAGAGCTCTCAATTGCTGGGATAATTCCTTCCATCTTACATAGGTCTAAACCACTTTGCATAGCTTGATGATCTAATATGGCAAAAAACTCAGCGCGGTTTAATTCTTTCATATGTGCATATAAAGGTCCAAATCCAGGATAGTCTAAACCTGCTGAAATAGAATAGGCCTCTAAAGGCTCTCCATTTTCATCCTGCATGTACAATGTCTTACTACCGTGTAATACACCAGGTTTACCCACAAAAGAAGTAGCTGCAGTTTCTAGAGTATCTATATTTTTACCTCCCCCTTCTGCAATAAGTAACTTAACGTTATCTTGCTCTAAGAAATGATAAAATGCCCCAGCAGCATTACTACCTCCACCAACACAAGCAATGATATAATCTGGATTTTCTCTTTGCTCCTTTTCCATTAATTGAGATTTGATTTCTTTGGAAATTACCGATTGAAATTTAGCTACCATATCTGGATAAGGGTGAGGTCCTACTACAGATCCAAGTAAGTAAAAGGTATCATGCGCATTATCAATCCAGTACATTAATGCCTCATCTACTGCCTCCTTTAAGGTCATCGCTCCACTTTTTGCAGCAACAATTGTTGCACCTAGCATTTTCATTCTAGCAACATTGGGTGCTTGTCTTTCCATATCTAGAGCTCCCATATATACAATACACTCCATCCCCATTAAAGCACAAACCGTAGCAGTTGCCACACCATGCTGTCCTGCACCAGTTTCAGCAACGATTTTCTTTTTACCCATGCGTTTAGCCAATAAAATTTGACCAATAGTGTTGTTGATTTTATGAGCGCCCGTATGACATAAGTCCTCTCTTTTTAAATAAATTTTTGCTCCGTACTTCTGGGATAAATTCTTTGCATAATAAAGTGGCGTAGGACGCCCAACATAGTCTTGAAGTAATTCTTGCATTTCTTGCTTGAAATCCTCCTGTTCTAAATAGTGTAAATAATTTTCTTGTAATTCTTGAATTACAGGTTGTAACTGCTCTGGTATATAAGCTCCACCATAATTTCCATAAAATCCGTTTGCGTCTATTTGAAAGTTCATTCTATCTATATTTTTTAATTTTTAAACAAAAAAAAAGGCTTGTCGCGTGACAAGCCTTTTTGCATTAATTTCGTATACTTTTATTATTACATATACACATAGCAAGGAGCGCTCACGACGTTCGACGTAAGAGAATTCCACCACCAAGTATTTGTAAGAATTAAATTCATTTTCTTTCTTTGTTGAGTGACAAAAGTATAAAAAAAGCAATACCAAACAAAAAAAAAGTAAAAAAAAAGTAAAACACGGCCCTAACCTAGGTCTAAATAGCAAACAAAAAACTCCGCTTTTTTACTCTTTAAGATTTTTATTATTTTCATAGCTTACTTCTAACTATTTAAAAACCAGAACCAAATAGCTTTTAAATCGATTTTAAAGACCTTTTAAAGCGCCTATATCTAATCCAAATACTTATTATAGTAAAATACTTTTAAAAGCTTAAAATGCCTTTAAAAACAAAAAGGGCTAAAACACATTGCGTATTTTAGCCCTAAATGATAGTATTATACCGGTTTATATGGCAACTATAGCATTTTTATCTGCTTGTATCTGAGAGATATCGTATCCACTAAAACGTTTTAAATATGATTTAATGGAAGTACCATAGCCATCTTTGAATCCATAAGTACCATTACTTTTTAAAAATTTCTTTACAGAACCTGCACCACCTAAGTGAGCTGCAGCAATTAAACCCGATTCTGTAATATGTATCCCAGCGATGCGCTTACCGTGGAATTCCTTTATCTCTTTACGTAAAATCCATTTATTCTTTGATACTAATGCATCAAATGCTTTTTCTTGCAATAATGGATTTTGTAAAAACTTGGAGGCATCTACTATTCCAATAGAACGCAATGCTAATTTACCAAATTGGTATTTCCCCAAGTACCCATATGAATTAACGATGTTGTATAATCCATTTGACTCTCGCACACCTAAGGCCTGCTTAAAGCCCATATAGGTCTTTCCTGTGAACGGAATTGTACTACTTTTAGAGGCCTCTGTCAAACTAAACTCCTGTGGATTAGCATAAAAAAGATTCTCAGGCGCAGCAATATTTAGCTCCGGTGTAACTAGTAATTCATACTGTTTAAAACTCGAAATTAACATAGCTACAAGTAGTAAAGATCCGATAAAAAAAGAACATTTTTTTCTCATTAAATTTAATTTCTCAAGCCCTGTCACCACTTGAAATTTCTGTTTGCAAAGTTACTGCCTTTTTTCAATTTCGTATCACAATAGCTCATTATAAAGCCTACTTTAACAAGAAAATAACAATAACTTATTGATTATTAGCGGGTTACAAAATAACTTTTTAACAGTCAAAAAAAAGCCTTTTTACAGTTTTACTAGACATCCATAAGTATGCCAAGGAACAATATATCTTCAATTTGTCCAAAAAAGCAACCTCTTACCCTTCTTTTATTTCACTTCTATTCTTGTATTAAATCCCCATTTTCCTCACTTTAATTTTAGAGAGAAAAGACAAAATAAAACTGGTAAAAAGCCTAAAATATTCTAGGGTAAAAGTGTCTTTTATACCAATAAAAAATCCCTACTCCTTTGTCAAGGCGGTAGGGATCTAAATTTATATTTATCCAGGGCTTTTTAATTCCCTATTAAGTTTTATTGCTCCATTTTTTCACTAAGCTCAAACCAACGCATTTCCTTTTGATCTAATTCTTCTAGAATTTTTTCAAGCTCTAAAGATTTCTTTTGAATTTCTTCTTCTGTTAACGAAAGGTCCTCAAAGATCTTTTCTATATCCTCTTTGCTTTTTTGAAGCTTATTAATGTCTCTTTCTATTTTTTGAAACTCTTTTTGTTCTTGGAAGTTCAAACCTTGTTTTTCTTGCTTTTGTTTCCAATTTACTTTTTCTTTTGGCTCTTCTTTCTCTGGCTCGATGCTATCTTCATATTGTCTAAAATCAGAATAATTTCCAGGAAAATCTTCAATCACCCCTTCTCCTCTAAAGACAAACAAGTGATCTACGATTTTATCCATGAAATAACGGTCGTGGGAAACAACTACTAAACATCCAGGGAAATCCAATAAGAAGCTCTCTAAAACATTCAATGTAACAATATCTAAATCATTGGTAGGCTCATCCAAAATAAGAAAGTTTGGATTTTGAATTAAAACAGTACATAAATACAGTCGTTTTAACTCCCCTCCACTTAATTTCTCTACATAATCGTGTTGCTTTTTACGGTCAAATAAAAACCTTTCCAATAATTGAGCTGCTGAAATGGATCGTCCTTTTGCCAAAGGTATTTGTTCTCCAAACTCTTTAATAACATCAATTACCTTTTGCTCTGGTTTAATATTGATTCCACCTTGAGTATAATAACCAATTTTGATAGTTTCTCCTACAACAACCTTGCCTGCATCTGGTTTATCGCTTTGGGTTAAGATATTTAAGAAAGTAGATTTTCCACTTCCATTTTTACCGATAATGCCAATTCTCTCTCCTTTATTAAAGGTGTAAGAAAAATTGTCTAAAATCGTTTTATCTGGGTAAGATTTATAAAGCTTATGCATCTCCACAATCTTACTTCCCATGCGTTCCATATTGATCTCTAATTCCACTTGATGTTCGGTACGTCGAGATTGCGCTTTTTCTTTTATAATGTAAAAATCATCTATCCTGCTCTTACTCTTTGTAGTTCTTGCCTTAGGTTGTCTACGCATCCAAGAAAGCTCTTTCACTAATAGGTTTTGAGCCTTATCAATACTAGCATTCTCCATGGCAATACGCTCTTCTTTCTTTTCTAAGTAGTAGGAGTAATTACCTTTATACTGGTAAATCTTACCATTATCTAATTCAATGATTTCATTACATACTCTTTCCAAAAAGAAACGATCGTGCGTTACCATAAAAAGCGTTATGTTCTCTTTGGCAAAGTAATTCTCTAACCACTCAATCATTTCTAAGTCTAAGTGGTTGGTAGGCTCATCTAAAATAAGAAGATCTGGACGATTAATTAAGATAATAGCTAAAGCCAAACGCTTTTTTTGTCCTCCAGACAAGCTTTTTACTTTGATTTTTAAATCATCTAATTTAAGCTTGGATAAGATTTGTTTGTATTGGGTTTCAAAATCCCATGCATTAAAAGCATCCATTTTCTCAAAAGCTGCTTGGTAAGCATCTTGATCCTCTGGATTTTCTAAAGCTTTTTCATATTGCTCGATAATTTTTAAAATATCATTATCTGAGGCAAAAATACTTTCCTCAATGCTTAATTCGTCTTGTAAAAGTGGTTCTTGGGCTAAAAAAGCTACTCGAATACCTTTTCTAATAACCACCTGCCCTTGATCAGGGTAGTCCTCCCCCATCAAGATTTTTAAAATAGTGGTTTTACCTGTACCATTTTTTGCAACAAAGGCAATTTTTTGGTCTTTGTTTATTCCAAAACTAATGTCTTCAAAAAGGGTGCGAGCACCAAAAGACTTGGCTATATTTTCTACTGATAGATAATTCACAATACTTATTTTTTACAAAAATAGCCTTTTATTCGGCTATAATAAAACTTCTACTTTTTAAAGGTCTCTTTCCTAGAGCTAAGCTCAATTACTACATATTCACTTGTGGTTCCAATTCGATATCTACCTCCCCAAATTCCAAGTCCAGAGCTTACATAGTATTGTGTATTGTCTTTTTTTACATAACCATGACTCTTTTCAAATAAATAATCAGTTATCCATGAAATTGGCCATACTTGCCCTTTATGAGTATGTCCAGAGAGCTGTAAATCTATACCAGCTTTAGCAGCTTGTTTTAAGTGGTAAGGCTGATGATCTAATAAGATGCTCATTTTACTTGGGTCTAATGGTTTGATCAAACTAGACAAAGTCTCTCTTTTAGTATTTGTCTTATCATCTCGACCTACAAGGTAAAGATCTAAACCTGGAATAAAAACAGCTTTGTCGCGTAAAACAGTAATATTGGCTTTTTCTAAAAAAGCAATACTTTGGTCCACTCCAGCTAAATATTCGTGATTACCTAGGCAAGTAAATGTGCCGTAATTGGCTTTAATTTGCTTTAAAGAATCCTCCATTTGATGGTACTCTAAAGGTCTAACATCACAATCGATAACGTCACCGCCAATTAAAACCAAATCAGCTTCTTGCTCATTGATTAATTTAACCCAGCTATCTAGTTCTTTATTTTGAATAGCATACCCAAGGTGTAAGTCCGACACAAAGACTATTTTAATATCTTTGTCAAGCTTTTTATCTGTGCTTATAAAGAGTTGCACTTTTGCTTTACTCCAATAAGAAGTAAAACCTAAAGCGGCAAAAACAACTGTGCAAACAATTAATATAAATCCTCTTATTGGATGATCAAAAGCTAATATGGAATAGTCTGCTTTCATAAGGTAAATACCAGTAAAGGAAACAATGTCTGCAATTACACAAAGGATAAAAGCATAGATTAATAACATCAGCCATCCGGTTCCTATTTTATATAAAACACTACCTAAGGGTATCCATAGCTTATTTCTAAAGCCATAAAATATAAAAATACTAGAGCTTATTGCTATAACTAAGGTCAAAAACAAATTAACTAACCAATTATCTTGGCCCGAAACGATGGCAAAAAAGCGATAGAACACATAGGAATTACCTAGTAGATAAAGTAGAAATACAAATGTAAATACGTATTTTTTCATTATTTAATTACCTTTTTTAAAATTAACTCCACCCTAGATCCTTTATCACTGGTGTAAGTTTTAATATCCTGCTCAAGGTATTTTTGAATCAAGGACATTCGTTGACGAACTATACTCATCCCTTTGGATTTATAGTTGTGCTTCTTCTTGACTTTACTCACTCCTCCAATACCATTGTCTTGAATGACAATACACAAATCTTCCTGATTAAGCTTATATATACAAAGCTCCAACCTAGGGTTTTCAATACTAGGTGGAAAAGCATGTACCATAGCATTTTCAACAAAGGGTTGTAAGAGCATTGGGGGTAGAAAAATCTGTTCAATATCAATATCATCTAAAACACTAACCTCAAAGACAACTCTTCCATCAAGACGCATGTTTTCAATTTCCACATAATGGGTTAAGTACTCTATTTCTCTTGCTAAGCTTATTCTTTCTTTAGTTGATAGATTCAAACTCTCTCGTATTAAATGAGCGAACTTTCCTAAATATTCAAAAGCCTGGTCCTGACTGCCTTTTAAAATGTAAAATTGTATACTACTAAGTACATTAAAAATAAAGTGGGCATTCATTTGGCTTCGAATAGCTAAAAGCTTTACCTCAGCTAACCTCTTATCATAAACAAGTTTTCTAGCCTTTACGCTTTGTTTTCTTTTTAATTGAAGAATTTGATTTCTATAAAAAATAAAGGTCAGAAAACTCACTCCTATAATACAACCTGCAATAAACCAAATGGTGCGATAATAAGGTACCCTTATTTTTACAAATAAAAGTGGACGTAATATTTCATAGCCAGAGTCATAATCTCTAATTTTCAATTCTATGGGGTAAGTACCCGATTCTAAATAATGTAACTCTACCCTACTTTCTCTAACCTTTCGCCAATTCCCATCTGGCTTAAGACGGTATTGATAATATAACTTTTTAGGAAACTTTGCCCCATCTACACTAAAATTGATTTGCAAAGAATTCATATTATAAGGTAGGATTAAACCTTGATGTGTTTTAAAGGGCTCCTGGGATAAGGTGGTCTTCTTACCATTTACCAAAATTTGAGAAATTTTCACCTCTAAATGTCTAGACTTGGTTTGAAAATAATAGGTATCTATGGTATAAAGCCCATTTAAAGTTCCCAAATAAAGTATATTCCCTTTTTTGTAATACGTAGTTATTTTAGTGGGATCAAAACCCTGTTCTTGATCAAAATAAAAAACGCCATCCTCTTTAAAAACAGAAAGCCCTTTATTGGTTCCAATTGTTACCTTGTCCAAGTTCCAAGAAATAAAGCTAATGTCCGATCCCAATATTTGATCTCTATCTATTACTTTTTGATCATAGTAAATTGGGGAATTAGTTTGTAAGGCATAAATCTCATTGGTATCAGTAGCCACATAAAGGATTCCTTTTGGTCCTGCAGATAAGCGTTTGATACGCTTGGGCTTAAACCAACCTTTTTCAAACAAACTCACAAAACCTTGCTCGTCATTATAAGAAAATAGACCGTCAAAGGCACTTCCAAAATAAAGAGTGTCCTCCATTTTTACCATACTTACAATTTCTGTGGGAATGTCCTTGGAATCAAAGTTTAGGTAATTAGTATATTTAAAGTTTTTCAAATCAGAATAAATCCTTACTCCTTGAAAAGGCATCACTTCAATTAATTGTCCTTTGTAAAACTCAAAGTGAACAGTGAAAATATTGTAATAATGGATTAGTTTCCCTTTGCTATCTAATTCAAACAATCCAATATTGCTACTCACCCACATGGAGTTGTTATGCTCTACTGCTTTATAAAATAAGATATGATCTACATCGATGGAGTAATCTATTTCTAAGAAGTAATTCTCTTTTGTAGTGATATCCTTAAGTCGTTCGAAGTTTTTTTGTTGAAAATCTTTAAAAACCTGTATATCTACATGCTTGATTTGCCTTCCTTCCTTAAAGAGATCTAATCCTTTATTGGAAAATAAAAACACAGTATCCTTGACCCCACCTAAAGCCATGACATGCTCCTTAGTAGTATCTAAGGTCAAAGCAGAAAACATATCTATTTGAAACAAACCACTACTGGTACTTCCTATGTACAAAAACTCATGGTTATTATCATAGGTCATAGATAGAAAACTATTAGTTGGAAGTTTAATACTTTGGTTTATCTGTTCTACCTCAGCATTATCCCATTTGTACACCCCTCCTTGATTGTCAAAAAATCCAGAACTAATGATAAAAAGTTCTCCATTGATTAGTTCAAAAGACTTAATATTGGGAATGTTTTTTTGATAAATTGTTTCTTGGGTTAAAAAATCCTGTACAATTAAGCCCTCTTGGGTGGCATAAAACATCATGCCTTGGTATGGGATACCAGTAAAAACTCCTTTAAGAGGATTAATACATTTAGCTTGAGAGTCTTCTATAACACATACACCATTATTTATGGTAGTAGCATAAATCTGGTTATCATATACAAAAAAATCACTTACTTCATAAGGGAAGTTCTTCTGTAATTCTACTTTGGGATTGTAGACTTGATGGGTTTTTAAATCAATTATAGAAATCCCATTAGTAGTTCCTACATAAAGTTTATCTTGAAAGACTTCTAGGGTTTTTACCCTGTCTGAAATTAAATTTTCTTGCAGACCAAAAGTGATAATTTTATCATCTACCTTATAAAGCACACCTTGTCCGTAACTAGATATCCAGATTCCCTGTTTGGGATCTTCCACTATACTAGTGATGTTAGTAAAGCTATGCTCATTAATTTCTTGATCTAACTCCACTACACCATTAATAATTTTAGAAACCCCAACGGTCGATCCTACCCATAAAACACCCTGCGAGTCTAAACATAGTGCTTGTACATCATTAGCAATTAATCCACTAGTTACGTCGTATTTCTTACTGAGCACTCGGTACTGTCCATAAAAAACAGAACAGACCAAAAGTGCTATAGCCATAAAAATTTTCCTTATAGCATCCATGAGCTAAAATCTTTCATGGTATTTTGAGCGATTACGATTTGCGGATCTACGGGTTGATTATTGTGCTTCAATACAGATTTAAAATGAATCCGATTATCTCTATCAATATGTTGTACATAATCCATATTGACGAAAAAAGAGCGATTGACCCTGCGAAAATTCTTATGTAAAATGCGTTCCGTCACAGACTTTAAAGTTCTAGAAACCAAATGTTTGTTTTCCAACAAATAAATCTCACAATAATTATCGGCAGCCTTGCAAAACACTACATCTTCAATTCTAATTAAATAGCGTTTAGCATTATTCTTTACAATCTTATAGTAATATTGGTAACCGGCTTTGTCTTTATATTTATCAAATACACTTTGAACATCCTTTATACTTAAAGGCTTTAATAAATACTTTAAACAATCGTATTCATTAATGGCCTGAACTGCATATTGGTCATAAGCTGTAGTAAATACTACCTCAAAACTCTTACTATCTACTTGATTTAAAAGTTGAAGGCCATTTTCTTCTGGCATATGAATATCTAAAAAAACTAGATCAGGTAGGTAGCTGTCAATAAATTTCACAGCGTCCTTAACAGAGTGCACACACGTAATTAATATTTTTTCTTCCGTAGTAACCTTTGTTTCTATAATAGTTTTTAAAACATCGGCCACTTTTGGTTCGTCATCCACAATCAGAACCACTAGGTCATTTATCATTATTTAAAGTGTTGTTTGTTGTTGTTGTAGTTAAGCGGAAAATTATATCCTAAAAATCCCACACAAAGATAAAAAAATACCTTGACCTTAATTGTAAAAATATCCTAATCCTAAAGCTAGTTTAAGCTTTTTAATCCTTTTTAGTTCCTTGATTCTGCTCTTGTTTTATAGACCGTCTTTAAAAATAAATTATTCATAGGATTAATGGACAAATTATGCACATTTTTATGGGAAAATCGTACTGCTTGATCATAATAAAGTACTATTACTGGAACTTGCCTTCTTAGGATAGAATCCATTTTATAATAATATTGTTCTCGCAGCTTTGCATCGGTAGCCTCTAAGGACTTTAGATAAAGCTCATCGTACTCTTGATTAGAAAATCTAGTATAATTAGGTCCATTAGGAGCACGATTTTTACTATAAAACAAGGACAAGTAATTTTGAGCATCTGGGTAATCCGCAATCCAACTTGCGCGAAAAAAATCTAATTTCCCACTAGAAAGGCCTTGTCTTAAAGTTGAAGCAGGAAGTATATCTATGGATACATCTACTCCTATTTCAGCCCACTGTCTTTGTAAATACTGTCCAATATCTACATAAGATGCATCCATAGAAAGAGTTAAACTAACCTTAGGTATATTATATTGCTGTTTATAGTTGTCTACTAGTTGTCTTGACAGGGTTGGATCATAATTATTTTGCATTACAAAACTGCCTTGTAATCCTTTTGGAATGACTCCTCCTATAGAATAAATCCCAAGATTATTTCTTAAATATAATAACATCTTTTCACGATCAAATCCTATATGTAGAGCCTGTCGTAAATTGTGATCGATCTTGGATTGAACTGTATCAGAAAGATTAAATCCTAAATATTCTGTATTTAGGTAGGGCCCCTTTTGCATGCATATTTTAGAAGTATATTTGGCTTGCAACTCTCCTTTGGCATCAATAATATCATCTTTATAGGAAGGGTCTATTCCCGAAACAAAATCTATGTTTCCTTGTAAAAATTGCAAAAAGGCACTTTGTTTATCTGGTAAAAAGGTAATAGCAACAGACTCCAAATAGGGCAAAGCCACCCCGGAGCTATCTTTCTCAAAATACAATGGATTTTTACGCAATATTAGCTTTACATTTTCCTGCCAATATTTAAAATAAAATGGTCCGGTTCCTATTGGACTTACTCTAAAGTCAATGCTAGGATCTTCTACTATTTCCTTAGGTACAATAGAAGTATAACGGGTAGACATTAAAGCCAAAAATCCAGGAAATGCTTTATGTAAGCGAATATTTAACACACTATCATTGATAGCCCTTACTTGATCTACATTTTGCATTACCCAAACTCCTGGAGAAAGTAAATTAGGATCCCTTAGACGATTTAAACTGTAAACTACATCAGAGGCTACAACATTTCTAGTGCTGTCTTGTCCAAAATTTTTATGCTTATGAAAATATACATCCTTACGTAAAACAAATTCATATTCTATACCATCTGGTGAAATAGACCATTCTTTAGCAATATCTGGCTCAATCACAAGACTATCATTTAACTGCACTAAAGAATTAAAAAGTTGGTTACAAGGCCAAATAATAGACATGCTCTTTGCAAAAGCAGGATCTAAACTACTTACACTAGAGGCTTCATTGTATCTAAAAACAAGGTGGTCAATGTCTTTATTGGTTTTTTTTTGGCACCCTTGTATAGTTAAAACTACCCAAATAATTGATATATAATGTATTATTGATTTCATCAAACCGATTTTTGTACGTAAATTTGCATTCTTTTTAAAAGCAAAAAAGAAATATAGTCAAAGTTACTACTATAGTAGGTAATCATTATGGAAAATAGAAAAAAAGTAGCCTTTTATACTTTAGGTTGTAAACTTAACTTCTCAGAGACCTCCACTATTGCCAGAAGTTTTGAGCAAGAAGGTTTTGATCGCGTTGATTTTGAAGAAGTAGCAGATATTTATGTAATTAATACTTGTTCGGTTACAGAAAATGCCGATAAACAGTTTAAGCAAATAGTAAAAAAGGCACAAAAGAAAAATAATAAAGCTTTTGTTGCTGCAGTTGGATGTTATGCTCAATTAAAACCAGAGGAATTAGCACAAGTAGATGGTGTAGATTTAGTACTAGGAGCGACAGAGAAGTTTAAAATAACGGATTATATCAATGACCTTTCAAAAAATGATATGGGCCAAGTGCATTCTTGCGAAATATCAGAAGCAGATTTCTACGTTGGAAGTTATTCCATTGGAGATAGAACAAGGGCTTTTTTAAAGGTCCAAGATGGTTGTGACTATAAGTGTACCTATTGTACTATTCCTTTAGCACGTGGTATCTCTAGAAGTGATACGATGGACAATGTATTGAAAAATGCAGCAGAAATATCCGCTCAAAACATAAAAGAAATCGTTCTGACTGGGGTAAACATTGGAGACTATGGTAAGGGAGAATTTGGAAATAAAAAACACGAACATACTTTTTTAGAGTTAGTAAAAGCTTTAGATGAAGTTCCAGGAATTGAAAGATTGCGAATTTCCTCTATTGAGCCTAACTTACTTAAAAATGAAACTATTGATTTTGTGGCACAAAGTAGAACTTTTGTACCTCACTTTCACATTCCTCTACAATCGGGAAGCGATGACATTTTAAAGAAAATGAAACGTCGATACTTAACGGATCTTTATACAGAGAGAGTAGGTAAGATTAAGTCAATCATGCCTGATTGTTGTATTGGAGTAGATGTAATTGTTGGATTCCCAGGAGAGACCGATGAAAAGTTCTTAGAAACATATAACTTTTTAAACCAAATGGATATCTCTTATTTACATGTTTTCACTTACTCCGAAAGAGATAATACAGAAGCAATAGATATGCCAATGGTAGTTGCTCCAGAGGTTAGAAATAAAAGAAGTAAAATGTTAAGAGGTCTTTCAGTAAAAAAACGTAGAGCCTTTTACGAAAGTCAGCTTGGTAAAGTAAAAACTGTTTTATTTGAAAGTGAAAACAAACAAGGGTATATTCATGGATTTACTGAAAACTACGTTAAAGTAAAAACCCCTTGGAACCCAGAACTTGTCAATACACTACACAAGGTAGAATTAACCACTATTGACCAAGACGGCATAGTTCGCTTTAATTTCTTATAAAATAAAGCCTAGAAGATAAAAGGACTTACAAAGTAAGTCTATAAAAAAATAACGCTTGTAAAAGATTTTAAAATCTATTTACAAGCGTTATTTACTTTTTACAGCTTAATGTGCAATAGAATAAATTCCACCTACATTTTAAGCTAATTAAAGTTGTAAAGCTCTTTACAATTAGATGCGGATTCCCGGAGGTAACATCTCTTTGTAACTAGGGTTTTTTCTAAAAAAAGAAACAATCTTAGGGTGAGTAGGTACGACTCTTAATTTTCTTTCGCGAACCATTTCTAAGATCCCCTTTATAAAATCATTACTATCAATTTGAGTAATCTCTTGTTCATTGTTTAAACGCGTTAAAAAGATTCTTCTTTCTTGTAAAGAATACTCCACACTTAGAAGTCCTTTGTCCGTCTCTATTTCAAACTGACGAAGTAGCTCATTGTCTTTAATTTTCATTATTCTTATTTTAGTTGTTGGTTTAGGTATATTTTTAATAGATCAAGGGAGTTTTTGACCTTTGGTTTACATTAGTTAAACTTTAACGTAGTAATATTTTAGTTTCTCATGAAAATAGCTAACTTTAGCAAAGTTCGTGATTTTTTTCCAAAATCCCATCATTTTATTAGTTAATTTATTTGTAATGAGTAAAATACCAGTTTATTTCATTCCAGGCATGGCATCGAACCCTCTAATTTTTGAGCATATAAAATTAGACCCTACTAAGTATGAATCTCATTTTTTAACATGGCCACAAGTCCACAAAACAATGTCTTTGGATAAATATGTAGATTTATTTGAAAAACAAATAAACAAATCTACTCCTGTATTAATAGGTGTTTCTTTTGGCGGAATAATTGCCCAAGAACTAGCAAAAAAAATAAAAGTAGAAACCATTATTATCATATCTAGCGTTAAGAATACCTCGGAATATCCATATTTATACAAGTTTGCCAGACAAACCAAACTATATAAACTACTACCTACTTCATTAGCTAGCAAAATACTTGGAGCATATACTCGTTGGTTAGGCAATAAAAACGCAAAAAGAAAAATTTTATATGAAAGATACTTAACCATCTTAGACCCTTTGTATTTAGATTGGTCGATTGATAAAATCATCAATTGGCAACAAATACAAACTTTAGAAAATATAATTCATATTCACGGTGAAAAAGACGAGCTGTTCCCTATTAAAAATATAAAAAATGCTATAATTTTACCAGGTGGGACACATGCTATGATTTTAACCAAGTACAAATGGTTAAATAAAAACATCCCCCTTTTAATCTCAAATAAAAAAGATGAAACAAAATATTAAAACTCTGCTTTCTATTATTGCTATAGTAGCTATTTCTTCTACTTTAATCTATTCAAGTAGTACACCTTTACACAATGATCCAGACACGGAATTACTAGAGAATTTAAAAATACAACAGAGTCCTCACTTCCACCCAACACCCACTTCAGCTAATTTTGCAAAAGAAGAGGTACCTTTAGATATTTTAGATGTAAAGGAAAGGTTTGACAGAGAAATGATTTCCAATACCAACTTACATGGTTCAACTATTTTAATAATAAAAAGAGCCGAGCGCTATTTCCCAGTGATTGAGCCTATATTAAAGCAGCATGGTATACCAGATGATTTCAAATACCTTTGTGTAATTGAAAGTAGCTTAAGCAACGCTGTTTCATCAGCTGGAGCAAGTGGTTTTTGGCAATTTATGAAAGGTACAGCTAAAGATTATGGCTTAGTGGTTGATGATACTGTAGATGAGCGTTATGATTTAGAAAAAGCAACCCACAAGGCTTGTGAATATTTTAAAGATGCTAAAGCTAAGTTTGGTTCATGGACTCTTGTAGCAGCAGCTTATAATCGTGGAATGGCAGGAATTACTAGAGCTATGGATGCCCAACAAGTAGATAATTATTACGATCTTTTCTTAAATCAAGAAACATCTAGATATGTATTTAGAATTCTAGCGTTAAAAGAAATTATGAGCAACACAGATAAATATGGTTTTACCATCCCTTATAGCTCTAAATATCAACCTGTAAAACTAAAACAAATAGAGGTAGATTATCCAATTGACGACCTTGCTTACTGGGCAAAACAACAAGGTATTAATTATAAATTATTAAAACTTTACAATCCTTGGCTTGTAAACACATCGTTCAAACCTAATGGGAAAACCTATCAAATAAATATCCCTGTATAATATACTAACACAGGTGAGTTTGCTTTAGTAAACTCACCTGTGTTACTATTCACTCAATAATAAACCTAAATAAAGTCTGGCTTTTATGGAAAAACAACTATTTATATCTAACGCAATAGAACAAATAAAAAATAAAAACTTACAAGTTCCCTTCTCTCTTGATCAAGGTAGTACTGTAACGGATTTAGAACTATATCTAAGAAGCTTAGAAAAAGCATACTTATCTACTAAAGACCCAAGATTAAACACTTTATTCAAAGATAAAATAGAGCAATTAATACAGCTTTAATAGCTATACTAATGCTTGTATTTTTGTAAAAAAGAAACAATATTTTCTTTTGCTAGTTCTGGTTCTTCCTTAAAAACTGCGTGCGACACTCCTTTTAGTATTTTTGATTGACTAATTCCTTTTACTTTATCCAAAGTTCTAGTTAATTGCTCAAGAGACCCATACTCGTCTTTATCTCCTTGCATAAACAGAACTGGACAAACTATACCTTGCATCAAGTGCTCAATACTCCAATCTCTATACCCTGGACTAGTCCAAGTATCTACCCAAGCCTTAAACAAAGTTTCTACTTTATCTCCATGGTATTTTTCTAAGCGCCCACTCAAAGTACTATTATAAAAGTATTGCTTCATTTTTTCAATCCCCTCTAAGGTAATCTCTTCTACATAAATATGCCCTGCAATACACACAAGTGATTCACAATTTTCTTGGAATAACGCAGCAAATAACAAAGCTATTGAACCTCCGTCACTATAACCTACTAAACTGACTTTATCAATAGTTAATTGCTCTAGAAGATGTTTTAAAAAAACAGCTTCATTCTGTAAATAAGCCTTTGTTCGAACACTACTTTGTAAGCCTTGAGATTGGCCATACCCAATTCTATCATAGACAAGAACATTACATTCTAACTCTAGAGCTAATTCCTTAGGCAAATCCCTCCACAGAGCTGTACAGCCTAACGAATCATGTAGTAAAACAATAGTTTCAGCCGCTTTAAGGGCTTTTGATGGTTTAAAAAGCTTATAATACACTTGTTGATTTTCAACAAGAACCTTATCATCTATTATATCTAACATACTTCTACATTTAAAAACAATATTAGGAAAACAAAATTCAAAACCATAATTTAATACAGCCTTGTTACTACATTTCTTTTAGATCCACTCTATATATAAGGATAAAAGCCAATAAGTTCAGCAAATCCATTATCCTAGGCTAGTTTAGCCACTCAAATACCTTATATAATACTATAGTATATAAGTTTCGAATACTTTGACTGAAGTATGTTCTACTTTTTGATAAACTCTACCCTATTGATATATACTACTTACCTTACTGATAATTCAACAATCACAACACCTATATAAGCTAATTTCAGCTTATAATACACTACTAAAGGATTTTTAAAAGAGAAATAATTGTAATACTATACAAAATACACCCTATGAAAACAATCAAGGCATTTTAATTTCGATTGAAACTACATCAGATGTGTTTTCATGCAGATAAGTTCAATTATTTAATTCGCCATAGGTTTGGCGGAGCAAACTATAGAAGTCTCTTTAAATTTTTTAGATGATCCCTACTACTTTTACTAAGTAGCCCATCACTAGAAAGTTATATAAAACAAAAAAGCTTCAACATAATGTTGAAGCTTTTGTGATCCAATCAGGATTCGAACCTGAGACCTACTGCTTAGAAGGCAGTTGCTCTATCCAGCTGAGCTATTGGACCTAACCTGAAAAAACTTTTGGTCTTTTTTGTCGGGGTGGCAGGATTCGAACCTGCGACCTCCTGGTCCCAAACCAGGCGCGATGACCGGGCTACGCTACACCCCGAATTGCGGAGAGACAGGGACTCGAACCCTGGCATCGGTTACCCGATGACAGATTAGCAATCTGCTCCGTTACCACTCCGGCACCTCTCCTTTTGCTTAGGGATTTCCCCTGTATTGCGATGCAAACTTAGCACTACTTTTGAGACTATGCAAGCTTTTACAACAAAAAAAAATAAAAAAAAACGTAAAAAACAGGAACTACTTAATTATCAATACCCTAGTATTAATAATATTTTAAACTTTTTTTCAATCCTATTTTTAACTTTGGTAAAATCAAGATTTTTTATGTAATTTCCCCATCGGTAAGGTTATTTAAAAAAAGTAATCATCTTACTAAATCAACCACAAATTTAATTAAAGTTACAATTATGAATAAAAAAGTAGTTATTGTCTCAGCGGCAAGAACACCTATCGGAAGCTTCTTAGGAGCATTATCAAGCATACCTGCAACAACATTAGGAGCAACAGCAATTAAAGGTGCTCTTGAAAAGATAAATTTAGACCCAAATTTAGTAGATGAAGTATATATGGGGAATGTAGTTCAAGCTGGCGAAGGACAAGCTCCTGCTAGGCAAGCTGCATTAAAAGCAGGTTTATCTAAAGAAGTTCCTTGTACAACAGTAAATAAAGTATGTGCTTCAGGAATGAAAACAGTAATGTTAGGTGCACAAGCTATCCTTGCTGGAGATGCTCAAATTGTAGTTGCTGGAGGAATGGAGAACATGAGTCAGATTCCACACTATGTTTATATGCGAGAAGGAATTAAATTTGGACCAGCTACCTTAATCGATGGACTACAAAAAGATGGACTTGTAGATGCATACGACAATAATGCAATGGGAGTAGCAGCGGACTTGTGTGCTACAACTCACAATATATCTAGAGAAGAGCAAGATGCTTTCGCTATCAACTCTTATGCTAAAGTAGCTAAAGCTTGGGAACAAGGAAAATTCAACAATGAAATCGTTCCAGTAAGCGTACCTCAACGAAAAGGAGATCCTATTATAGTAGATAAAGATCAAGAGTTCACTAATGTTTCTCTGGATAGAATTCCTTCTCTGCGCCCAGCATTCACAAAAGAAGGTAGTGTAACTGCTGCAAATGCTTCGACTATTAATGACGGAGCTGCCGCTTTAGTTTTAATGAGTGAAGAAAAAGCATTAGAATTAGGTATTAAACCTCTAGCTTATATTGCAGGTTATGCAGATGCTGCACAAGAGCCAGAATGGTTTACTACAGCTCCTGCTAAAGCGCTTCCAAAAGCACTTAAAAAAGCAAATATCGCTTTAGACCAAGTAGATTGTTTTGAATTCAATGAGGCCTTCTCTGTAGTTGGTATTGCAAATACCAAACTTCTTCAAATTGATCCTGAAAAAGTTAATATCAATGGAGGTGCTGTAGCTTTAGGTCACCCTCTTGGTTGTTCTGGAGCTAGAATCATAGTAACATTACTAAATGTACTAGAACAGACAGATTCTAAAATCGGAGCAGCAGCTATTTGTAACGGAGGTGGAGGAGCTTCTGCAATAGTGATAGAAAAGGCTTAATTTAGCTAAATTATAAATATTTATAAGGATGGGGTTGATAAGTTCAAACTCATCCTTTATTTTTGCATCCTAATTCAAATCATCATTATGTTTGCATACTGCAATCTTCCCATAGTTCCTGTTCGTTTTGAACCAAGCGATAGAAGCGAAATGGTAACACAAATCCTATTTGGAGAACACTTCACAATTTTAGAACAAACCCCAAAATGGTCTAAAGTTGAATTGGCTCTTGACAAATACCAAGGTTGGGTAGATAACAAGCAATTTCAAATTATTTCCAAAGAAGATTATAATTTGCTGGAAACAAAATCTACTATCTATTCTGGTGAATTAGTAGACTTCATTACCAATGATGCCAAACATTTAATGAGTATTCCTATTGGTAGTTGTTTAACAGGGCTTTCTATAGGTTCGATTAATACTGAGAACTTCAGCTATAAGGGCAATTGTATAACAGGTACATTTGATAAATCCCTTTTCTTAAAGACTGCTTTTATGTACTTAAACGCCCCTTATCTTTGGGGAGGAAAGACCCCTTTTGGAATAGACTGCTCTGGATTTACCCAAATGGTCTACCGCATAAATGGACATCAAATACCAAGAGATGCATCTGTTCAAGCAACAGTTGGAGAAGTTCTTAGTTTTATAGAAGAAAGTGAAGTGGGAGATTTAGCTTTTTTTGACAACGAAGAAGGTCATATTACCCATGTAGGAATCATTATGGATAACAACTATATTATTCATGCCCATGGTAAAGTTAGGATAGACCGTTTAGACCAATTCGGTATTTATAACATAGATACGGGGCGACATACCCATAAATTAAGAGTTATAAAGAAAATTGTTTAAAATTTATTAACTAGTGAAAAAATATACTTATTTTTCTTAAATATAGAGTTTTTTAACAATCGTTACCTTCATTATTTAAAAGCAAAAAAATAAAAACGTATATTTGAACAAAATCTAGATACTATGAATACTTTCGAGCAATTTAATCTACCGAAAGCTTTAGATAAAGCCCTTAATGAGCTAAATATTACTACTCCTACTCCAATTCAAGTTAAATCTTTTCCAGTGATTTTATCCGGAAGAGACGTAATGGGAATTGCTCAAACAGGAACTGGTAAAACCTATGCTTACTTACTACCTATTTTAAAACAATGGAAATTTGCAAATACAGAGACTCCAAGAGTGGTAATTATTGTACCAACTAGAGAACTTGTAGTGCAAGTTGTAGAAGAAGTAGAGAAATTAACCCAATACATGTCTATTCGTACTTTAGGTGTATATGGAGGTACAAATATTAATACACAACGTAAAGCTGTTTACCAAGGGGTAGATATTCTTGTAGGGACTCCTGGAAGAATGATGGACCTTGCTTTAGACGGAGTATTGCGTTTTGATAATCTACAAAAGTTAGTCATTGATGAATTTGATGAGATTCTAAATCTTGGATTTAGAACCCAGCTTACTTCTATCTTAGCCATGATGAAAAACAAAAAACAAAATATTTTGTTTAGTGCTACTATGACCGAAGAAGTAGATGAAATTCTAGATGAATACTTTGATTTTCCTGAAGAAGTTTCTTTAGCTAACTCAGGTACACCTTTAGAGAAAATTGATCAGCAAGTATATCACGTACCGAACTTTAATACTAAAATGAATGTTCTAATGCATTTATTAAAGGATAAAGAGACTTTCAACAGAGTACTTGTTTTCATTAACAGTAAGCGTTTAGCCGATGTAGTTATGGAAAAATTAGAGAAAGAATTCCCAGATGAATTTACTGTTATTCACTCTAATAAATCCCAAAACTTCCGTATGAGATCTATGGCTGAATTCCAAGCAAGTGAACTAAGAGGGTTACTTACCACAGATATTATGGCAAGAGGATTAGATATCTCGGATATTTCTCACGTAATCAACTTACAATTTACAGAAGAGCCAGAGCAGTATATCCACCGTATTGGACGTACTGGTCGCCAAGATAAAGAAGGTATAGCTATCTCTTTAATTGACCCTAAAGAAGAAGAACTACTGCTTAATGCGGAGACTTTAATGGAAAAAGAACTAAGAGTAATTGAAATACCTTCTGAGGTGGTAATCTCTGAATCTTTAATGGAATTTGAGAAGTCAAAACTTAAGTCAAAACAACTTACCAAGGTTAAAAAGCCAATCGAAAAAGGAGAAGCATTCCACGAGAAAAAAGATAAAAACAAAAAAGTTAACTTAGGAGGACCTGGAAAGAGAACACCTCGTAAGAATAAACCTCGTAACAGAGCAGTAGAAGCAAAAAGAGCTGCAAAGCGTAGAGGAGAAAGATAACACATACAAAAAGGCTTAGGATAACTTCTAAGCCTTTTTGCCTACAGCAACTATCCTATGGTAATGTAGGAATAATAAAAAATGGGTTTCAATTAATTGAAACCCATTTTTTATTTATTATATCTTATAGATTAATATCATCACCTGGTTTGTGCTTATGCTTAAAGAAAATTGCAAATAAGATTGCTACCACTAAAGCATACCCTGCGAATGTCATCCATATAAAATTCCATTCTTTTATATTAATAGGAATACTTAAAACACCATTATCAAGCAATTCAGAGCCTTTACTACTGATCATTCCAAGTAAAGTAGGATTATCTGCCGTAGTATCTAAATAAGTGGCTAAATCTCCAATTTTTGTAAAGCTCTTGGTAAAATATACATCAATTAGATTACCTGCGATTAAATTACCTAAAATTGCTCCAAAACCATTTGTCATCATCATAAACAATCCTTGGGCAGAAGAACGCATAGAAGGTTCTGTGGATGTTTCCACAAATAAGGATCCAGAGACATTGAAGAAATCAAAAGCCATTCCGTATACAATACAAGAAACGATTATCATCCAAAGTCCAGTTCCAGGGTCACCTAGTCCTAAGAAAGCAAAACGAAGTACCCATGCAAGCATAGAAATAAGCATTACAGTTTTTATCCCAAAGCGTTTTAAGAAATAAGGAATAGCTAGGATAAATAATGTTTCAGAAACTTGAGAAACTGCAAGGATAATAGTAGAGTATTTTACTATTAAAGAATCCGCATATTTAGGAAAGAATTTAAACTCATCTAAAAATACATCACCATATGCATTAGTTAATTGTAAAGCTGCACCAAGACACATAGAGAAACCAAAAAACAAAGCCATTTTGTAATTAGCAAAAAGCTTAAAAGCATCTAGTCCAAGTATTTCTAACCAAGTATTTCCTTTTCTTTCTCCTTTTGGTTTACAAGCAGGCATAGTAAAGGAATAAATTCCTAATAAAATAGCCCCAACTCCTGCAATAAGAAACTGAATATCGGTTGCTTTATTACCACTTAAATTGGTAACAATCATAGCTACAATAAAACCAATAGTTCCAAAAACTCTAATTGGAGGAAAATCTTTTACAACATCATAATTGTTACTTTTTAAAATATCATAGGAAATAGAGTTACTCAAAGCGATAGTAGGCATATAACAAAACATTGCAAAAAGCATTACCCAGAAAAATTGATCAGGAGTAGTTACACTACTTAAATAAAATAAACTACAACCATAAAGAATGTGTAATATTCCATATAGCCGTTCTGTATTAATCCACTTATCCGCAATAATTCCTGCGATAGTAGGCATAAACACAGAGGCAATCCCCATAGTAGCAAAGATTAATCCAAACTGGCTTCCACTCCATCCTTTAGTATTGAACCAATAGTTTGCTATTGTTATCAACCAGGCGCCCCATACAAAAAACTGCATAAAACTCATGATAGTTAATCTGGTTTTTACATTTTTACTTGATCCCATAAATTTCTACACTATATCGTTTATAAAATTTTAAAAGTTATTTTTTAATCTTGTTGGCATTTAGCTACAAGATCTAGTATTAAGTTAAATTGTTCTTCTATACTCAAATTAGAGTTATCTACTTCAATAGCATCCTTGGCTTTTACTAAGGGAGAATCCTCTCTACTTGTATCGATTTGATCCCTTTGTACTACATTATTATAAACTTGTTTATAAGTAATAGAAGGGTCTTTTTCAATCAACTCATCAAAGCGACGTTTGGCACGAATCTCCGGTGAGGCAGTCATGAATATTTTAAGCTCAGCATCTGGAAACACAACTGTTCCTATATCTCTTCCATCCATCACTACTCCTTTTGAAGTACCGAAATTCTGTTGTTGTTCTACTAGTTTTTTTCTAACCTGACTAACTGCAGCAATTTGACTCACAAAGCCAGATACTTCTAATGATCGAATTATTTGCTCTACGTTTTGGTTATTTAAATAGATTTCAGCAAAACCTTTTTCAGGATTGTATTCAAAGTGAAGTTCTACTTGATCTAAAGCATCTATTAATTTACCTTGGTCAAATCCATTTGTATCAATAAAGCCTTTTCGCATGGCGAATAAAGTTACCGCTCTATACATGGCACCTGTATCAATATATACATACCCTAATGTTTTAGCAAGGGACTTAGCTAGAGTACTTTTTCCAGTAGATGAAAATCCATCAATTGCTATTGTAATCTTTTTCAAAACTAATTGATTTTAAAAAGTTAAAAAAATAATTCTCTTTCCAATTAAAGAAAGAAAATTGTTCCTTGTAGAGGATAAACCAAGTGAAAATAATCTTTTTAAAAACGATTTTTACTTTGTAGCAATTTAGAATTTGAATCTTGTTGATTGCTTTACAAAACAAGATATCTTACACTATAACTACTTTTCACTATAAAGTCTACAACCTAGCAAAGGTACATTTTCTAATTCTTTTGCTACAAAATTAAATCAACTAATATACACTTTTAACTAACTACTTACCTACTAATTATTTAGAGGATGATTTTACAAATAAAAGAAGCTTTTTTAAGAATACTTTTAGACTAATATGTACTTAAAAAAAGAATCCATTATACTTATTTCGGCTAAAAATAGCTCAGAACTAAATTCGGGTGCGGTTTTCTATTTTAAAAGTAGTAAATTAAAAAAGGGACTGTCAATTTCTGACAATCCCTTTTTTAGTGTTATTTATAAAAAACCTTGGTTTTAATTTTTTTTGGTATTCGGTTCTTTCTTAGGTATATCGAAAACAATTGCATTTTTCACTTTCTGATCCAGTAATGCAATATCTAAAACTTCTTGCATCTTTTCAACAAAGTGAAAAGTAAGTCCTTTTAAATAGTCTTCTTTGATTTCATCGATATCTTTTTTATTGTCCTTGCAAAGAATAATCTCTTTTATATTAGCTCTCTTAGCTGCAAGTATCTTTTCTTTTATTCCTCCTACAGGTAAAACCTTTCCTCTTAAAGTAATCTCCCCTGTCATTGCAAGGTTCTTTCTAACTTTTCGTTGAGTAAAAGAAGAAACCATCGAGGTTAACATAGTAATTCCTGCGCTAGGCCCATCTTTAGGTGTTGCTCCTTCAGGAACGTGAATGTGTATCTTATAATTATCTAAGACATCTTGAGAAATTTTCAACTCCTTTGCATGTGCTTTGATGTACTCTAAAGCGATAGTAGCTGACTCTTTCATCACATTACCTAAGTTACCTGTAATGGATAATCCACTCTTACCTTTACTTACAAGAGATTCAATATATAAAATATCACCTCCTACACTTGTCCAAGCAAGTCCAGTTACCACACCGGCTACATCGTTATTTTCGTATTTATCACGATCAAAACGAGGAGTACCTAAAATATCCGTGATGTCTTGCTCGGTTACCTTAACATTGTATGGTTCTTCCATAACAATACGTTTTGCAATACCTCTAGCAACATGTGCCAATTGCTTATCTAAACCGCGTACCCCAGATTCTCTAGTATAATTACTGATAATAAACTCCATTTGTTTTTTTCCAACTTGGAGCTCTTTAGTAGTTAAACCATGTAAGCCAATTTGTTTTGGAAGCAAATGCTGTTTACCAATTTCTACTTTTTCCTCTATAGTATACCCATTCATCTCAATAATCTCCATACGGTCTCTTAATGCAGGCTGTATAGTAGATAAACTATTAGAAGTGGCTATGAACATAACTTTAGATAAGTCATATCCCATTTCTAAAAAGTTATCATAGAAATCTGAATTTTGCTCTGGATCTAATACTTCTAATAAAGCAGAAGATGGATCGCCATTATGGCTCGTAGATAACTTATCGATTTCATCTAATAAGAAAACTGGATTAGAAGTTTTTGCCTTCTTTATACTTTGGATAATACGCCCTGGCATTGCCCCAATATAAGTTTTCCTATGTCCCCTAATTTCTGCCTCGTCTCTTAATCCTCCCAAAGAGATTCTAACATATTCTCTTCCTAAAGCATTTGCAATGGACTTTCCAATAGAAGTTTTACCAACCCCCGGAGGTCCATATAAACATAAAATAGGCGATTTTAAATCGTTTCTTAATTTTAGAACAGCCATATGTTCTAGAACACGTTTTTTCACATCTTCTATCCCATAGTGCTCCTTATCAAGAATCTTTTGAGCATGTTTTAAATCAAAGTTATCCTTAGAGTATTCTCCCCAAGGAAGCTCCAACATTAATTCTAAATAATTACGTTGAATACCAAACTCAGCTACTTGTGGATTCATACGTTGGAACTTCAACATCTCCTTGTCAAACCTTTCCTGTACTTGCTTGTTCCACTTCTTTTTCTTAGCCTTAGCTTTCATTTCCTCGAACTCCTCTTCATTAGAAAATCCACCTAATTCTTCTTGGATGGTTCTCATTTGTTGATGAAGAAAATATTCTTTTTGCTGTTGGTCTAAATCAAAACGTACCTTATTTTGAATTGTATTTTTTAACTCTAGCTTTTGAAGCTCTAAATTCATTAGTTTTAAAGTCTCATAAGCTCGTTGCTTCAAGTCATTAATTCTCAATAAATTTTGCTTTTCCTCTACCGTTAAGTTCATATTAGAAGAAACAAAATTGATTAAAAAAGAATTACTCTCTATATTTTTTATTGCAAAGCTAGCCTCAGAAGGAAGATTTGGATTTTCCTTGATAATTTCAATAGCTACTTCTTTAATAGAATCAACTATAGCTAAAAATTCCTTTTCTTCTTTTTCTGGTCTAACTTCTGTTCGTTCAGAAACAGTCGCTTTTAAATAAGGCTCTTCTTGAACTAATTGCTCTAAGTTAAATCTCTTTTTACCTTGTAAGATTACTGTAATGTTTCCATCAGGTAATTTTAATAGCTTTAATATCTTTGCAACAGTACCTTCGTGATAAATATCATCCATCGAAGGGTCTTCTGTATCTTCATTCTTTTGAGCTACAACTCCAATAGTTTTATCTCCTTTATTGGCAGCATGTAACAATTCAATAGATTTATCTCTACCAGCAGTAATAGGTATAACAACCCCCGGAAACAAAACCATGTTTCTCAAAGGTAAAATAGGTAACTCTTTTGGTAATTTCTCCATACTCATCTCCTGTTCATCTTCATGGCTTAAAAGAGGAATAAATTCAGAATCTCCCTCAACCATATCTTGCAACGACAAATTGTCCAATGTTATTATTTTTTGATTCCCCATAATTATTTTAGCGTCATTTTGTCAGTCTTATCTTGTATTATCGAAACAACTCATGTGTTGTATTTATACAAAGTACTGAAAGACAATATTATACATTTATTCCATTCTTATTCACTTAGTAATAAGTCAATCTTTATGCCACAAAAAAATCCCTATAATTTCTTTAGGGATTTTCTATAATGCAATACATACAAGAAACTATTGTTCTTGCGTACTTAATTTAAATCTCCCAAACTCTATTAACAAAGGATCCTTACCTTGTTCTATAGGGTGAAGTTCTAAAGTAAATTTACCTTCCATTAAAAATCCATTACCCTCTTGGGTATTTTCTAATAAATCTATACTAATCTTAGAGTTAGCAGTAAATGTGCCATTGGTCTTTCCTAAATCATATCCTACTCCATTTTCAGAGAAATACACCGCAGAAAAGCCTGGTTGGGAAAAATCATATATTTGGCCTTGTTTAATCTGGTCCGATGGTAGGGTAATCTCAATTTCCATTTCGGGATTATCCACTCCAATAGCTTTTATTATAAAGCTATTTTCGCTCAAAATTAGATTGGCATTATTATTTCTGAAAATCTCCTCACTAATTTCTGCCTCTAAATAATAAGGCTCAGCCCTTTTATAAGGCAGATCTACAAAACTTCCAGATATTTTGAAGCTTTGTATGGAAGGGTTTGCTCCACCATTAATAGAATCATTTTCATTACCCATCGGAATCATCATTAAATCAAAATTACCATTAACTACATGAGAGCGCTTATTGATGTACTCCATTTTGACAAAACCAGTAACATAACCAGGACGTTTAGGATCAACCGAACTATAAGTTAAGTCCAATTCTTGGTTCCAATAAAGCGACGGGTTACTTGCTCCAGGAAAGATTCCAACTTGAAAAAGTCTTGTAAATAATTGCAAAGAATCTTGTCTTTGCATTAAATCATTTACGATTAACTTAAACTCTCCTTTTTTATTAACTGTAGCAAATATATCCTCGCGAAATATCTCTTCAGTATCTTCTATAACTACTTTAACAACAGGCTTACCTACTACATCACTATCTTTTAAATAAGGATCTACAGGTTCATCTTGACAAGCATTGACCCCTATTGCTACAAGAGCAAAGACAAAAGCTTTAGCTATGGAATATATTTTGTTCATATTTTTTGTTTACTAAACTTTATTAAAGTTATCTTTTATTATTATAATTTACTAATTATTTCCTTTTAAATTATCTTAGATTTACCCGGAACCCTCCACAGTAGAACAAGCCCTAAAGCGAAAAACAGAATTAAAAAAAGGATAGCATTTTGCATCTTTCCAGTCAAGTCACTAATCAGTGCAAACATTAACATACCTATTACAATACCTATTTTTTCAGTTACATCGTAAAAACTAAAATAAGAAGTAGTATCACTAGTAGTTGGAAGCAATTTTGAATAAGTAGACCTAGATAAGGCTTGAATACCACCCATAATTAATCCAACACTTGCTGCTGCAATATAAAACTGATCAGGCGTCTTTATCATATAAGCATAGCCACATACTATTATCCATAACGCATTTAAAATACAAAGCGTATATATATTGCCAATTTTCGTTGAAATTTTACTAGTTACAAACGCTCCAGCAATAGCCACAAGTTGAATAACTAAAATACTTACAATTAAACCACTTGTTCTTTGGGATTCACTTTGCCATGCAATTTCCTTTTCTCCAAAATAAGCTGCTATAATCATCACAGTCTGCACTGCCATACTATAAACGAAAAAAGCCACTAAGAATCTCTTTATCGCAATTTGATTAGAGAACTGTCTCCAAACGTTTTTTAATTCAGAAATACCATTAAAAACAATCTTAGATGAAAGTTTATTATTGTTTTTAAAATCGGGTAAAACCCTAAAAGTATAAAAGCTAAAGCCCAGCCACCAAAGTCCAGTTAATACAAAACTATATCGCATTGCTTGGATAGGACTTAAAATACCTAAAGCATCAGAATTCATTATTAACGCCAAATTTATTAGCAGTAAAACAACGCTTCCAATATACCCATAAGCAAACCCAAGTGCACTTACACTATCTTGCTGTTTTTTAAAGGCTATTTCTGGTAAATAGGAATTATAAAAAACCAAACTCCCCCAAAAACCTACTAACCCTAATAAGTAAACTAAAAGACTTAGTAGAACATCACTTAGATTGAAAAAGTATAAAGACATACAACTTATGCTACCTAAGTAGCAAAAAAATTTCATAAAGAATTTCTTTCTGCCTAAGTAATCGGCAATTCCCGATAGTATAGGAGATAATATCGCAATGATTAAAAACCCAAAAGCAGTGGTATAGCCAATTACAGACTCACTTTTGATACTATATCCCAATATAGTTAGGCTATCCTGGTTTATTTCTCTGAACAAAACTCCATAAAACAAGGGAAAAATAGAGGACGAAATAACTAAAGAATAAACAGAATTTGCCCAATCATAAAAAGCCCAAGCTTTCAATAAACGCTTATCCCCTTTGATAAAGTTCAATTTCATAAAAACATTTTTAAGACCTAAGATAGAGAACTACTTAGTATAATACACTCCAAATTTAGCTGCTTGTTCTTTTGCTTTTGGCACAAGACGCTTTAAGTTTTCTATTCTTTGTTGATTTCCTGGGTGAGTACTCATAAATGAACTACCCGAATCTCCTCCTGTTTTTTCTGCCATTCTAGCCCAAAAATCTACTGCTTCACTTGGATTATATCCTGCTATAGCCATTAGAGTTAGACCGATTTCATCTGCTTGAGTCTCGTTTGCTCTTGAAAAAGGTAGCATTGCTCCAACTTGTGTACCCGTTCCATATACAGTAGACCAAACTTGTTGAGCCAAGGGACTAGAGTTTTGCGTTAACAAACCAACTGCAGCTGCACCTCCTTGCTGAAGCATTGCCGCGCTCATCCTTTGTTGCCCATGATTGGCTAGTGCGTGGGCAATCTCATGCCCCATTACAGTAGCAATACCTGCATCATCTTGGCAAACTGGTAAAATACCAGTAAAAAAAACTATTTTCCCTCCTGGCATACACCAAGCATTAATTTGATCATCCTGTACTAATTTATATTCCCAACGATAATCCTTTAAGTAATCTTTATATCCGTTTGCATCTAACCATAAAGCTGCTGCTTGACTTAGTCGCTTTCCGACCTGTTCTACTCTTTGAGCATCTTTAGTACCGCTTATAGTTTTATGTTCCTTTAAAAAGTCGTCGTATTGTTGGAAAGACATTGGAAATAAAGAAGAATTCGGCGTCAAAGCCATAGTTTTCTTCCCTGTAAATGGATTAGTTGCGCATCCTATTAGTAAAAACATACTTCCTAGTAAAATACTTATTTTCTTCATTGTGTCTTTTTTTTCAAAATTATAACATTTTTTTATTGTTTTCTCTCTTTAGTAGTTGCAATTTTTCCACTGCCTGATATCCCAGTAATTTGAACATCAAATATCACCCTTATCCCATTTTTTTAACTATGAGTAAAAAGAGTTTCTACTTTATATTTAAAATACACCTTTACATTTAGCCTAGCTTTCTATCTATCTACTAACCTCTGTGAATTACTCTATAAAGTAGCTCATAACTCAGTATCTACAGCACTTAAAAGCCACTTTAGCAAAATTAAATGCTACATCGCAATAAAATTTTGTAATTTTACATCAAACATCAATTAACTAATGAACAACCAAAAACCAAAGCAATCTTTAGAAGTTCCTAAGACCATAATAGTGACAGGAAAGATTATTCAGTTTTTCTCTAAAAAATTAGCGTCAAAATTTGCGCAAAATCTTTTTATTACCCCTATTAAATTCAAAGCACCAAAAAGAGAAAAAGAAATGCTTGAAAAAAGTATCATTTCTCGTATTAGTGTATTGGCAATAGCTAAAGATATATATGTTTACCAATATGGTAGTAATGTAAAGGCTAATAAAAAAGCATTACTGATACATGGGTGGAATGGCCGAGCAACTCAAATGGTTACCATCGCTAATATGCTAACCAAACAAGGCTATGACGTGGTAGCTTTCGATGCACCTGGTCACGGAAAAAGCCCTAATACCAAAACAAATCTAGCAGAATTTATCGCTAGTGCTTTAGAAGTTCAAGAACAATTCGGCCCTTTTGATTTAGTAGTAGGACATTCTTTAGGAGGAATGACAACTGTTAATGCATTAGCAAGAGGCTTAAAGGCTAAAAAAGCCGTTATCATTGGAAGTGGAGATGTAGTAGAAGATGTAATAGATGACTTTGTCAAACAAGTAGAATTAAAACCAGAAATTGCACAATTGATCAAAGATAAATTCGAAAAACAATTCAATCAAAAAATGCAAGATTATTGTGTACACTTAAAAGCCAAAGAAATCGACATCCCTTTACTTATCGTTCATGATACAGAAGACTATGATGTTCCAGTAAAGGCTGCTTATCAAATTAAGAAACAAAAGCCAGACGCCAAACTTTTAATCACAGAAGGGCTTGGCCACCGCAAAATACTTGGGGACAGAAAAGTGATTGAAAAAATAATGGATTTTATAAAAGATGAATAGTCAAACAGGCAAAATACTTTTACTATTTCTGTTAATTGGATTATCTTGTTTAGCATGTCAACAAAAAGATACTACTCAAAATTCACAGCAAATGAAAAAAGATAAAAACACTTCAGAAGAGCAATGGAAGAAAGATCTCTCACCAGAGCAATTTTACGTATTAAGACAAAAAGGAACAGAACCACCTTTTTCGGGAAAGTATAATAATTTATATGAAAAAGGTACTTATCATTGTGCAGGATGTAATACACTACTTTTTGACTCTGAAACTAAATTTGATGCACATTGTGGTTGGCCATCCTTTGATAAAGCAATAGAGGGTTCTGTAGAATATATAGAAGACTTCAGTCATGGCATGAATCGTGTAGAGGTAATTTGTGCTAATTGCAAGGGACACTTAGGGCATGTCTTTGAAGATGGCCCCATAGAAACAACAGGTAATCGATATTGTATGAACTCTGTTTCTTTAAAATTTCAACCAGGTGAAAAATAAAAAAAAAGGGCTGTCTACTCACAATTGAAGACAGCCCTTTTTTTAATAAATCATTTTTATTTCCTTTAATCCAAAGTGCTCAACATTACCTTGTTTTAATTGCACTATCAATAACCCATTTGGACTAACACCTTGAATATAACCTTGAATCAAGGTTTTATCCGGTAGTTCAAAATGGGCTAATTTGTCCTTTTGATATAAATAATCATGGTATAACTTCCATAGATCTGTAGCATTACCAATTTTTAGTTGCTCTAAATTCTCACTCAAGCATTCTAATACACTCTTGAGCACTATTTCTTTATCAAAAGGATTTCCACAAAGTAGTTGCAAAGAACTAGCCTGAGGTAAATCATCTAAGTTTTGCTGATTAACATTTATACCAATTCCTACAATACTGACTATTTCTGTAGAGGATTTTATACTGTTTTCGATTAAAATACCAGCCACTTTTTTATTATCTGCCAAAATGTCGTTAGGCCATTTAATAGCTAAAGAAAAATTAGAGCATTTCTTTATACCTTGTAAAACACTTAATGCTACCAGAATATTTAAGTCAAATATTTGGCTAACATCGCTTAATGAATCTTTTACTAATACACTAAAACTTAGACTACTACCTTCTTGAGAAACCCATTTTGTTCCTCTTTGACCACGACCTTCTAGCTGCCTATGGGCTGTCACTACGGTGAGATTCGATAAATTACTGGCCATCGAAAGTTCTTTCAAATAAGTATTTGTTGAACCTATGGCATCGAGTTTGATTATATTCATATAAAATTATTATAGACAAATCTAAAGCGATTCACTATATTTGAGGCCAAAATTAGACAACTAATATAATTAATCGCGTAAAATCGCAGAAAAAAAATAGATGGCAGACAAACAAATCAACAACGACGAATTAATTGCTAATATTATAAAAGGTATTGAAGCAGTGAAAGGAGAGAATATTACAATTATTGATTTAAAAGATATTGATAATACCCCTTGCGATTATTTTATTATCTGTGAAGGTAACTCTAGTACACAAGTAAATTCTATTTCTAATTCTATCCAAAGAGTAGTTTCGAAGGAATTACATGACAAACCATGGCATGTTGAAGGAGAGGTAATTTCTGAATGGGTACTGATGGATTATGTGAATGTAGTTGTTCATATTTTTCAAAAGCATATTCGTGATTATTATCAAATAGAAAACTTATGGGGAGATGCTAAAATCACCAGAATTGATAGCCAATACTAATTAAAACTATTTTTCATGGCAGGAAATATGAAACCAAAACCAAATAAGTCAAAATTTAATCCTTGGGTATTATACGGAAGTGTAATTGTGATTATTTTGGTTATACAACTTTTAACGAACGGCAGTGGCTTAGGCGATTCACGTCAATTAAGCTTGTCTAAATTATATGAATACCTTGAAAAAGGATATATAGAGAAAGTAGACTTTAATAGAAGTGTAGCTAAGGTATATGTAAACAAAGAAGCTTTACAATTACCTGAATTTGAAAATCTTCAAAAGAAATCTATGCTAGGTAGAGATAATAATGGTCCTCAATTCATTACTGACATTGGAGATCCAAAAATCCTACAAGAAAAGCTAGATCAAGCAGTTAATGATGACAAACTGGCAGAATTCAACTCTGAACCTGAAAGTAATTGGGGTGACATCCTATTTAGCTTCCTACCAATTGTAATCTTAATAGGTTTTTGGCTATTTATGATGAGACGTATGTCTGGAGGAGGTGCCGGTGGCGGAGGTGGCCAGATTTTCTCCATTGGAAAATCCAAAGCTAAACTTTTCGATGAAAAAAACGATGTAAAAGTTACTTTTAAAGATGTAGCTGGATTAGAAGGTGCAAAAGAAGAAATCGTCGAAATCGTTGAATTCTTAAAAAACCCGGAAAAATATACTAACATTGGAGGAAAGATTCCTAAAGGAGCACTTTTAGTTGGTCCTCCTGGAACAGGTAAAACTTTATTAGCTAAAGCAGTTGCTGGAGAAGCTAAAGTTCCTTTCTTTTCATTATCAGGTTCAGACTTTGTAGAAATGTTTGTAGGAGTTGGAGCTTCAAGAGTAAGAGACTTATTCAAACAAGCTAAGGAAAAATCACCTGCTATTATTTTCATTGATGAAATTGATGCTGTTGGTAGAGCAAGAGGAAAGAGTAACTTCTCTGGTTCGAATGACGAAAGAGAAAATACATTAAATCAACTATTAACAGAAATGGATGGTTTTGGTTCTCACACTAACGTTATCGTACTTGCTGCAACCAATAGAGCTGAAATTTTAGATAAAGCCCTTTTACGTGCTGGAAGATTCGACCGTCAAATTTATGTGGACTTACCAGATGTTAAAGAAAGAGAAGCTATTTTTAATGTTCACTTAAGAAAAATTAAAAAAGTAGATAACCTTGATATTGACTTTTTAGCCAAACAAACTCCAGGATTCTCTGGAGCAGATATTGCTAATGTTTGTAACGAAGCAGCTTTAACAGCAGCTAGAAAGAACAAGACTCAAGTAGATATGCAAGACTTCTTAGACGCTGTAGATAGAATTATCGGAGGTTTAGAGAAGAAAAACAAAATCATTACTCCAGAGGAAAAGTATGCAATTGCTATTCATGAAGCTGGACATGCTACGGTGAGTTGGATGTGTGAACATGCTGCACCTTTAGTAAAGGTTACCATTGTACCTAGAGGACAAAGTTTAGGAGCTGCTTGGTATTTACCTGCAGAACGACAAATTGTTCGTACAGAACAAATGTTGGACGAAATGTGTGCAACTATGGGAGGTCGTGCAGCAGAAAAAATTGTCTTTGATAAAATTTCAACTGGCGCCTTAAGCGATTTAGAAAAAGTAACTAAACAAGCCAAAGCAATGGTTACCATTTATGGTTTGAATGAAAAGTTAGGAAATATTACTTATTACGATTCTTCTGGGCAGAGTGAATATAATTTTGCAAAACCATATTCTGAAAACACGGCTTTATTAATTGATCAAGAGATTTCTAAATTAATTGAAGGTCAATACCAAAGAGCACAGGAAATCTTAACTACTCATCGCGATAAGTTAATTGAGCTTGCCGATTTACTTTGTGAAAAAGAAGTAATCTTCCAAAAAGATTTAGAAAGTATATTTGGAAAAAGACCTTTTGATAAAGAAGTAGAACAAGAAATTAGTAATGTTCAAGACATTGTTCACCAAGAACAGGTTGAACAAACTCAGAATCAAGAACAGGAAGTAATACAAAATCCAACAGATAAACCTATTACACCTCAAGGCGATACTCCAGTGCAGGAATAAACATTCACGCGCTAATCGATAAACGAAAAAACTTAACTTAAAACAATGCTTTAAGTTAAGTTTTTTTTTATCTTTGACTACCAAATGAATTTTATTTAAATATCTCTATCATATTCGTATGAGTTTTTTTAAGAAGCTATTAAAAGTTTTTCAAAATACACCATCTGATACAGAAACAGAAAAAGAGAAAAGAGGACAATACCTCCCTCCGAAAGAAACACCTGTAGATGAACTCTTCACTATTAACTTCAAAAGTAATGGTGGAAAATTCTTGTATTGTGACTCCAACGATGAATTGGAAGAAACTTTTATTAACATTCTTGTAGAAAACGACTGGTTTGAAAAAGAGGCATTAACCTATGAGAATAATATTTTTTCCTTACTAAAGGATAACAACATTAATTTCCAAGATGTTAATCAACCTAGCTTTTTTATTGCTTCCTGTGAAAGCTTAATTGCAGATGATGGAGCAATTCTATTTTCCGATAGACAGTTAAAAGATAATAAAGCAAATCACTTACCTAGCAATATTGTGGTCATTGCAAAAACAAGTCAAATCACTAGATCAAAAAGCGATGGTTTAAGAGAAATTAAAAAGAAGTATGGAAGTTGCTTACCTAGCAATATAACCGCTTTTAATTGCTTTAAACCTTCAGCTGTAGAGAGTGATTTTTTGAGTTACGGTAGAACTCCAAAAAATCTATACTTATTACTATTAGAAGATTTATAAAATGTCAGAAACTCTTACACGGGCCATTTCAGGTGTTATATATATAGCATTACTTATTGGGGCCACTTTATTTTCAAGTATTTCTTTTGAAATACTTTTTAGTTTTTTTATGCTAGTAGCAGCATATGAATTTTCAAAGCTAATAAATTTCTCTAAAGTTATTTCCCTAGGATTAACTCTAGCAAGCCTTGGGCTTTACTTTTTTGATAAAACCATTTTACCCATATTTACCATAGCAAGTGTTTCTATCTTAATACTTCTAGCTTTAGTAGCTGAGTTATTTTCAAAGGCTACTCCTAATAGATCTTTTCCTATTAAACTTATTATTCTTCTGGGCTATATTATAGCTCCTTTTCTATGTTTACTTTTCCTACCTTTTACCCAAGAGGGATATACTCCACAGGTCATTATAGGGATCTTTATCCTAATTTGGACAAATGATACTTTTGCATATATCGTAGGTAAGAATTTTGGAAAAAGAAAACTACTAGAAAGAATTTCTCCTAAAAAGACAATTGAGGGCTTTTTAGGTGGTATTTTCTTCAGTATTATAGCCGCAATTATACTTAGTCAATTTTTTAGCTTTTTTTCTATTACAATATGGATAAGTAGTGCTATTTTTGTGGGAATTTTTGGCACAATTGGAGACTTAGTGGAATCACACTTTAAAAGAATGGCTAAAGTAAAAGACAGTGGTAATATTATGCCAGGTCACGGAGGTATTTTAGATCGTCTAGATAGTGTTATATTTGTAGCCCCATTTTTGTATATAATTTTTCAAATATTATAATCATGTTTCACAAAGAAGGAACTAAAATTATTTTTTACTCTTTAGTAGTAGCAGTTGTATTGATAATTGCAGCAGATTTTTTAATAAATATGCCTTGGCTAAGAATGACTATTCAATCCATAGTATTAGTATTCTTATGCTTAGTCTTACAGTTTTTTAGAAATCCAAACAGATCCATACAACCTAATAACAATACTATATTAGCTCCTGTAGATGGAAAGGTAGTAGTTATTGAGGAAGTTTTCGAACCAGAGTACTTTAAGGATAAGCGATTAATGGTTTCTATTTTTATGTCTCCTGTTAACGTTCACGTTACTAGATACGCTTTAAGCGGAGAGGTAAAATATAGTAAGTACCATCCAGGTAAATACTTAGTAGCTTGGCATCCAAAAGCAAGTGAAGAAAATGAAAGAACTACCGTTGTAATAGATAACCCTGTATTTGGAGAAGTAATGTATCGTCAAATAGCAGGAGCATTAGCAAGGAGGATTGTAAACTATGCAAAAGTAGGACAACAAGTTGAACAAGGCCAAGATGCAGGTTTTATTAAATTTGGATCAAGAGTCGACCTATATTTACCTTTAGGTACTAATGTAGAAGTCGTATTGAATCAAAAAGCAATTGGTAATATAACACAAATAGTACATAAATAAGTGATGAACACTTTAGATAAAGAATTCCATGAAGCATATATTCGCATTTCTAACGAAGCAGTAAATCTTGCTCCAGATGTAATGTTAAGAATTTATGCTTTTTATAAACAAGCTACAAACGGTTTAAGTCATAGAGATTTTGAAGACATGTCAGGTAATCTGAAAAAAGCTTTTAAATTCAACGCTTGGACTCAAGTAAGTCATTTAACAACAGCTCAGGCTAAAGAGGAATATATTAAACTAGCAAAACAAATCTTAGATCCAAACCAAGGTAATGAATAGAAAACATTTTTTTGTTTTATTATTATTAAGTGGGCTTGCAATAAACTGTGATACCAAAGAAACCTCAACAGAGATTGAAATCCCTGAAAGAGAATCCTTTGTTATTAAGAAATCTGAATTCACAGACCCTGCAAATATCAAAACCAATCAAGGTCCATTTGATATGCCTGGACTAAGCTATGATTTCGAGGAGTTTAGGATTGTAGATTCAAAGACTGCCTTTACACATTATCAGAACTATCATTTAGCATATGCAAATGCGTTAAATACAGCTATTCACAATACTATTTATGAAAAAGATAGTATTGTGGATATTCTAAAAAAAGTAAAACAGGATAACCCAGAAGTTAAAAATCTAAGCGGGGCCTATTACAATCATAATATTTACTGGTTAAGTATTGATCCTATACACCAAACTACTCCTAAAGAAGAGATTCTAATGGCCATAAATGACAATTTTGGTTCTATTGATCAGTTTAATATTCTATTTAAACAAACAGCTCTTTCTCAAGTAGGTTCTGGTTGGGTTTGGTTGATTAAAAGACCTAATAACACTTTAGAGATCCTTTGGACCCCTAATAATGAAAATCCACTAAGTACTATAAGTGGAGCAAAAATACTCTTAGGAATAGATCTATGGGAACATGCCTATATCGCGACCTACCCTAATGATAGTAAAGCATACATAGAAAAATGCTTAAAGCATTTAAATTGGCAATATGCCAACTTACAATACATAAAAAAATAAGCTAATGATTTCTCATTAGCTTATTTTTTTATTTTATTTTCTTTTAAAAAGGAACATCGTCGTCATTTGCATTATTAAACACCTGATTGGCTGGAGGTAAATTATTTGTAAGATTATTGTATCCTCCTTGAGTTCTTGACTCTTCATTCATTGCAGAAAAATACATTCCTCCATCGGATAACATATCATCTTCCAAGTTGTCGAACTTACCAAATTGACCTAAGAATTTTAAACGAATATTATCCAATCCACCGTTTCTGTGCTTAGCAATAATAAATTCTGCTTGACCTTGAGTTGGAGTACGTTCCTCATCATCCCATTCATCAATTTTATAATACTCTGGACGATAGATAAAGGAAACGATATCCGCATCTTGCTCAATTGCTCCAGACTCCCTTAAATCCGATAATAACGGCCTTTTAGAAGTACCACGAGTCTCCACTGCACGAGATAACTGAGATAAGGCAATAACAGGGATATTTAATTCCTTAGCTAATGCTTTAAGGTTACGTGAAATAGTAGATATTTCTTGCTCACGATTTCCCCCTCCTTTTTGATTACCCCCAGCTGTCATTAATTGCAAGTAGTCAATAACAATTAGCTTAATGCCGTGTTGAGAAGCTAAACGTCTTGCTTTAGCACGTAAATCAAAAATGGACAAAGATGGCGTATCGTCAATATACAAAGGAGCGCGTTCTAAGTCTTTTACTTTAACGTTAAGTTGTTCCCATTCGTGTTTCTCTAATTTACCAGTACGTAGTTTTTCAGAGCTAAGCCCTGTTTCAGAAGATATTAATCGGGTAATTAACTGTACAGAGGACATCTCTAAAGAAAACACTGCTACACCTTGCCCAGCATCAATGGCAATATTTCTAGCCATTGATAAAACAAAAGCTGTCTTACCCATACCTGGACGTGCGGCGATAATAATTAAATCACTTGGCTGCCATCCCGAGGTTAATTCATCTAACTTATGAAAGCCTGTAGGTAAACCACTCAACCCTTCTTTGGTACTAATTTCTTCAATACGCTTCTTTGCTTGAGCTACTAAGGATTGAGCTGTTTCCGAACTCTTCTTAATATTTCCTTGAGTAACTTCATATAACTTAGCTTCGGCTTTATCTAAAAGATTAAAAACATCACTAGTTTCATCGTATGCTTCTTCAATTATTTCATTAGAAATTCTAATTAAACTACGTTGAATAAATTTCTGTAAAATAATACGGGAGTGGAATTCAATATGAGCAGAAGAGGTTATCTTTTGTGTTAATCCCACTAAATAATACTCACCTCCTACAGCCTCTAATTTACCGTTAGTACGTAGTTGAGAAGATACTGTTAAAAGATCAATTGGTTGGTTACCAACAAATAACTGATCAATAGCTTCAAAAATATATTTATGGGATTCTTTATAGAAAGCCTCAGGTTGTAAGATATCTATTACCTCATCAATTCCTTTTTTGTCAATCATCATTGCACCCAGCACTGCCTCCTCTAAATCAATAACTTGAGGTGGTAGTTTTCCTTTTTCAAAAGAAATAACTTCTTTTGAAAAAGACTTCATTGGGCGTATTTCATTTGCGTGTTCCATAATGCGAAAATAAGCCTTTTTTTAATTTTATTCACTGTAAAAAATAAAAATACTTAGAGCAAAAAAAATCCGAGATTAGATCTCGGATTCTTATTCATTAGTAAGAATAAGTACTTATTCTTTATATTCTCCCATATCGAAGTATTTCTCCATACGCTTATCTAAAAGCTTTTCTGTAGGTAATTTCTTAAGGTCAGCATATGTGTCTACTATATAATTTTTAACAGCTAAGAATGTTGCTTCTCTGTCTGAATGTGCTCCACCAAGAGGCTCAGCAATAATAGCATCTACTAACTTATTTTTCTTCATATCATAAGAAGTTAGTTTTAAAGCGTCTGCAGCTGTTTCTTTGTATTCCCAGCTTCTCCATAAAATAGAAGAACATGACTCGGGAGAAATTACAGAATACCAAGTGTTTTCTAACATAGTAACTCTATCTCCTACACCAATTCCCAATGCTCCACCTGAGGCACCTTCTCCTATAATAATACAGATGATAGGCACTTTAATACGGAACATCTCATAGATATTACGAGCAATAGCTTCTCCTTGTCCTCTTTCTTCTGCTTCTAAACCAGGGTAAGCTCCAGGAGTATCTATTAAAGTAACAATTGGCACATTATATTTTTCAGCCATTTGCATTAAACGCAATGCTTTTCTATAGCCTTCTGGATTAGCCATACCAAAATTACGATATTGTCTTGTTTTGGTATTATATCCTTTTTGTTGTCCAATAAACATAAAACTTTGATCTCCGATCTTACCAAGACCACCAATCATTGCTTTATCGTCTTTTACGTTTCTATCCCCGAATAACTCTAAAAAAGTATTTCCGCATAAAGCTTTAATATAATCAATTGTATAAGGTCTATTAGGATGTCTAGACAATTGAACACGCTGCCAAGCGCTTAAGTTTTTGTATATGCTCTTTTTTGTTTCTTCAAGTTTTGTTTCGATTTGTTTACAAGTCGTTGTTACATCAACATCAGACTCTTCACCAATCAAAGTACATTTTTTTAACTGCTCCTCAAGTTCTTTAATAGGAAGTTCAAAATCTAAATATTCCATTTACGAATAGGTTTTAGTTTCAATTACAATTTACAAAGATAAAAGTTTCCGCTAATAGATAAGCTATTTAACAGCAAGTTTTCTCTTTTTTCTATTTTTTAAAATTCCATTAGCTATAACAGTACTAAGAATTAAAGCTGCTCCAAAATAAAAAGTGGAGTTCATCGACTCAGAATCCTTAAATAATATCAGTGCTAATAAAATACCATAAATTGGTTCTAAGTTTATAGTTAACATTACTGTATATGGACTTAAGTCCTTCAGTATATAAACAGATCCCAAAAATGCAAAAGCTGTACAAAAGACTCCTAATATAAATAACCAAAACCAATCTTGGTAATTCACATCAAAAAACTCTAAAGTAAAACCTCCGCTAAAAAGTAAAACTAAGGATAAAATAATAAATCCACCTACCATTTCATAAAAGGTTATTAAATAGGCAGGACTATGTTCTACTAGTTTCGCATTAATAATTGAAAATAATGCAGAAAGAAAAGCAGCACATAATGCTAATACAATTCCCCCTACGAAATGTCCACTAACGCTAAATATAAGCCCTAGAGCTGCCATAACTACAAGTCCTAAAAAAACCTCATAATAAACTATCTTTCGTTTATAAAATATAGGTTCAAGGATAGAGGCAAAAAAAGCTCCTGTAGATAAACAGGCTAAAGTTACGGAAATATTAGATACTTTAATGGCCCAGAAGAAAGTCAGCCAATGTAGCGCAATAACCCCACCAGCGGCTAAAATTTGTAATAGGCGTTTTTTAGGTAATAGAAAACTACGCTTACCTAAAACAAAAACCAATACTAGGGTAATGATAGCAATAGCAATTCTATACCAAACCAAAGGCAAAGCACTTAAACTGATTAAGTGGCCTAAAATAGCTGTAAATCCCCATATAAAAACGATCATATGGAGATACATATAACTTTTTATCTTATCTGCGCGCATTATTTAATAGATAAATACCCAAAAGTCCAAATACTATATTTGGAATCCAAACAGCCAATAATGGCGGAATACTAGAAGCCTCTCCTAGTACACTAAATACTTTGTCAAAAAAGACATAGATAAAGGCTAAGGCTATACCGATTGCTAAATTCGCTCCCATACCTCCTCTTCTTTGCATAGAGGAAACAGAAACAGCAATAATGGTTAAAATAAAAGCCGATACAGGAATACTGTATTTTTTATATAAAACAATCAAATAAGTATTGATGTTAGAAGATCCTCTTAATTGTTCCTTTTTTATAAAGGCCTTTAAATTCTTTAAAGACATTGTCTCTGCTGCATATACAACAGGAGTTAAGTCATCTAAGTCAAAATCTAAAGCTATTTCCTTTTTATGAGCTTTTTCTAAAATATCGTCTTGGCTACCACTACCTACAGTTCTTTTGAAGTAATCATGTAGAATATAGCTACCCGTTTCAGGGTCCCATACAATTCTACTAGCGGTAACTTTACTCTTTAAAGTATTGCCATCCATTTCTTCTAAAAGAAAATCATAGCCTGTTTTACTTGCGAAAGAAAAACTACTCACATAGATAATCTCATTCTCACTAATTTGTCTGTAGACATTTTGAGATTCCCTTACTTCACTACGAGTAAGATATTTATAGCGAAAATCGTTATAACCTGCACTTGCCTTGGGTACGATAAAAATCGACATGATTAAAGCAAATACAGATACAATGGTTGCGCCAATAAAGTAAGGGCGTAAAAAACGATTAAACGATATCCCCGAACTCAAAATAGCAATAATCTCATAATTATTCGCCAACTTGGATGTAAACCAAATAATGGAAATAAATAAGAAAATTGGAAATAACATATTGGCAAAATAGATAGTAAAGTTTAAATAATACAACAATACCGCCTCAAGAGGTACGTTATTGTTGATTATTTTATTAATCCTATCTGAGACATCCACCACAATTCCGATGGGTACAAATAGCATTAGCATTACTGTAAAGTTTACCAAGTATCGTTTAAGAATATACCAATCGATAATCTTCATAACTTACTCTTTTGATCTTCTTTTTTATATTATAAACGTCTACCCATTTTTTGGACCATTGCATTTTTCCACATAGTGAAAGTTCCAGCGATGATCTGGCGACGTGCTTCTCTAACTAACCACATGTAGAATCCTAAATTATGGATAGTTGCGATTTGTTTACCTAAAGATTCATCCGCAGCAAATAAGTGACGTAAATATGCTTTAGAGTATTCTGTATCTACCCAAGTATAACCATTAGCATCAATAGGAGAAAAATCATCTGCCCATTTCTTGTTTTTAATATTGATTGTTCCTTCAGCAGTGAAAAGCATTCCGTTTCTTGCGTTACGAGTTGGCATTACACAGTCAAACATATCTACACCTAAGGCAATGTTTTCTAAGATATTTATAGGAGTACCTACTCCCATTAAGTATCTAGGTTTTTCTTTTGGTAATATATCACAAACAATTTCTGTCATTGCGTACATTTCCTCTGCAGGTTCTCCTACAGATAAACCTCCAATAGCATTTCCTAATGCTCCTGCATTTGCTATGTATTCAGCAGACTGCTTTCTTAAATCTTTATATGTACTTCCCTGAACAATTGGGAAAAAAGTCTGAGAATAACCGTAGTGCTCTGGTACTTTCTCTAAATGATTAATACATCTATCTAACCAACGGTGAGTACGATGCATTGATCTTCTTGCGTAATGATAGTCACATGGATATGGTGTACACTCATCGAATGCCATAATAATATCTGCACCAATGGTTCTTTGTACTTCCATTACACTTTCTGGAGAAAAGAAATGGTAAGAACCATCAATATGAGATTTGAACTTCACCCCTTCTTCTTTAATCTTACGATTAGCCGATAGAGAATACACTTGGAACCCTCCACTATCTGTTAGAATATTTCTATCCCAGTTCATGAATTTATGTAATCCTCCAGCTTGTTTTAAAATTTCCATTTTTGGACGTAAATACAAGTGGTAGGTATTACCTAAAATAATATCAGGATTTACTTCTTCTTTTAATTCTTTTTGATGAACCCCTTTTACAGTAGCTACTGTACCTACGGGCATAAAAATAGGTGTTTCAATTACACCATGATCTAAGGTAATTTTACCGGCACGTGCATTAGATTGTGCATCGGTATGTAATAAATCGAACTTCATATTAACTATTTACAACCAGCAAAGATAAAGCAAAACTATCGATGCATAAGTTTTTTATTTTATTTTATTGTTTTAAACTACTTTATTAAAATCTTCTAGATGATTTACCTAATAAAAGCCAAACTACAATTGGAGCCCCAAATAAAGAAGTAATAGCATTTATAGGTAAGGAAAAACGATCACTATTAATTTGGGTAAGGCTATCACAAATCAATAGGATAACAGGTCCTAATAAAAGACAAGATAATAGTAAAACCTTATGGCTACTTGTCTTAAAAATTAATCTTCCCATATGAGGTACTGCTAACCCAATAAAGGCAATCGGTCCTACAAAAGCAGTAGATGCCCCAGCTAAAAGCGCAGTGATTATTATAATGCTATTTCTTAGTTTTTTAACGGGTATTCCCATGGAGCTTGCATAATTATCGCCAAGTAAAATTGCATCTAAACTTCGAATAAGTCCAAAAGCACTAAAAAAGCCTATGCAGACAATAGCAAAAAAAATACCCAACACACTATAGGATAGATTTCCTAAGCTTCCCATAGACCAAAAGCTAAAGCGCTTTAAATCCTCTGCATTACTGAAATAACTAAGTATACTTATTATTGCATTGGTGAAGCTACCAAACATCAAACCTACAATTAAAATAGTAACTGTATTTTTTACTTTAGCACTCACCATTAAAACCAATAATAAAAGTAGAAAGCTTCCCAGTATACTTATAAAAGCTACCCCATAACTAGAGGTGAAAATTGCAAGTAAACCACTTGGCAAAAAGGATGCTCCTAAAAATAAAAAAGCCACTCCTAAGCTTGCTCCAGAACTTACCCCCAATATATAGGGTTCTGCAACGGGATTTCGAAACAAAGTTTGCATTAAAAGTCCACTAATAGATAGAGCTACTCCAACTAGTATTGCTGCAAATGCCTTTGGCAAACGGTAATTTAAAATAATATATTTCCAGGTAGACTTCACATTAAGATCTCCAACAAAAACTTGAAAGATACTTTTAAAGGGAATATTCACTCCACCAATAGAAATATTTATAATAAAGCATAATATCAGCACCACCAATAAAGCCAATAATATGCTTGCGCTCTTTCTACTCATAAGGAAGTTGTTTATAAAAAATAGGAGTATAGTCAGGGAATAACTCAGGGTGGAAAATTGCCGCTAGATCTTTTAAAACTAAATCTGGACGAGCTGGTCCTAATTCATAAAAAACGGTTCCACCATTTTTACCTTTAGTTAAAGCAAAAGAATATACTTTCTCGTTTTTAAATGCTGCAAAATTAGCATAATGCCCATTTGCCTCTTGCATTTGCTTTAATGTCTCAAAGGCACCTGGATTAATCCAAAATTCAGCATCCTTACCTTTATCTAATACTGCTTCAAAGCCCAAAGCTAAGCTACCACTACCTACAGAGTCTTTCCATAAATAATCTGCCTTAGCATCCTTAAAAAACTCAGCAGCCCAACTTTGTCCTTGTGGCAAATACCATACATCTTGATACATGGCACCACTTAATACACTTGGATAAGAAGATACCTCCTTTAAAGTGGCTAACACCTCTTTGTAATCAGCTTCTATTTGATTAAATAATCTACTAGCCTTATCTTGTTGATCATATAAGGCACCAAATACTTTTATCCATTCTGCTTTCCCTAAAGCTTGTTGTTCTACCCAATCCCCATTATATAATACAGGAATACCACTTTGTTCTATCGTTTGTAAAACTTTATTACTTGAATCCATAGTAAAGGCTACTAAAACATCTGGGCTTAAATCTAAAACCAATTCTGTATTTAAACTTTCATTAGCACCTAACTCCTTTATTTTATTGTTATCTATTAAGGTCCTGAAATTCTCAGAAGAGATATAATCTAATCCTGGAAATCCCACTAAAGAAGAACTTTGACCTAAAAGTTCAATACCTGGTAAATGAGTAGTCGAGGTAGCTACAATATTTTTAATAGGAATTTGAATACCTGCATATGACTTTAGTGAGTCTGGTATCTTGGTAATATCTTTATATAGGACATAGGTAAAATCTTGGTCCGCTCCTTGCCATGGTTGAGATACATTTAAAATAGAAAACTCTGGATAATTACGCAATGAAAAACCCTTTGCATAAAGTACTTGGTTTTCAAACTGTTCATGGCTATGGTTATCCTGTGTTGGCACAGTAATTTTGTTTTCACAAGAAACAAAAAATAACGCAAGAGCACTTACAACAAGCGTATAGTGTAAAAATTTCATAAGGTCGAATTAATTAAAAAACAAAAATAACCTTTATTTACAAATACTCTACTAAAATCCTTACTACTTGGCTCTACCCTACCACTATGTTAATTAATAGCTTATCTAAAAAAAACTTATTACTTTTACTTTATTAAATAAGCTTTTGTACCTTATATAGTAGTATTAAATCATTATATAAATAATTCCTTGTGCAAGGTCAAATAGCATATCGCATAAGCTAGATTCTAATTACACAAAGAAAAAACAGAGGAAGCATTTTAAACCATTTATATAAAAAATATGAAGAAAATTATAGCATATATAAAACTACTGGTTATTTTATTGTTTATCCAAGATAGTTGGGCTCAAGATAGTTTCACTAAATTCGATAATAGTAAGCAAGTCAATAGCTACCTGGTAAACAAAAAAATGTTCGATATGATGTCGAATGTTCAAATTGACCCCTCTAATACTAAAGAAAAGGCCTATTATGATGTTGTTAAAAACCTCAATAATCTAAGAGTATATTCCACCAAAGACAATGATGTAAAATCTCAAATGAAAGATGCTGTAAAGCAATATGTTTCAAAACAAAATCTAAAACTACACAGCAGTAAAAAAAGTGAACAGGCAATCATCACGATTTACCTAAACCAAGATGGAAATGATAAACAATTTTCTGACTACCTATTATTTAGTGAGTCAACCCTGCCTAACAAAGAACATATTATTTTTGTTATACAGGGAAAATTAAACAATAGTGATATTTCTACCTTAATTCAAAAAATGGATTTACCAATCAAAGATTTAATCCAATAAAAGAAACTACATATCGACATCTAGAAAAATCGATGGATAAATGACCAAAAAAAGCCATTAAGCTGTTATTTAAAACTTATAGCAAAAGTATACTTTTATTAAAAATGTACACGTAAACTACTGCAATAAATATAGAGCTTAAATTACCAACTAAAAAATAGTCATTTTGAATTTTATCATCAGGGGACTTTAACCTTGTCCCAATTTTCAACGCTCCAAATACAATCAAAATTGGAGTGACTCCAATAGCTAAACATATTGCAATTATAAGTCGCTCCATTACACCCTTAAATGTTGAAATATTTAAACATAAGAGAGTATCAGGAGAATTTACATCCTGCTTATTTGAGCCCTCTTTGGGAGCAAACTTTCTTTTCAAATATTTAAACCAATGCAGTGCAACAAAACACTCCCCTAATACACAAATTACTATAAATAGTATATATTTTAATATCATAGTTTTAAAGTATAACTTAAGATAAGTTCTTTTGCTGTTTTATATTCTTCGATATTTAGACTTTTATATCGTCTCCAGGCGCTTGAATTGTCTATTTGTAGCGAATGGGCTACTTCTTTATAATTTTGTCCTCTTAAGAATTCAGAGACCATTTTATAATCTTTAGGCTTCCAAGAATCGATATAACTTTCATACAAGAAAAATAAATCGTTTATAATTTTAGTAGAAATTATATCTTTATAAGACAAAAGCTTAAAGCGATTTGAACTTGTTTTTAAACTATTGAGGAGTTCTCTTGTATCACTTAAACCTTTACCTAACATTCCATACGCCACCTGGGGATTAATTTCAGTATCAATATCTCCAAAATTCACTACATATCTCAATTTAAGACTTAAAGAATGCTCCAGTATAAACTCTTCTAAAGAGAAAATTATCTTGAAACAAGATACCATATCCCCAATCACACCTTGAAACTCATCTCCTAAAGTGATCGTTAATGGCGATAATATCTCCATTTTGTATTTTTCATTGATATACTCAACTAGGTCTGTAAATTCAGTAATTAGTAAAGCTTGATCTACCCTACGGCTATCAATAATATCAGCCATCAATATAGTATACTTCATAATGCTTTTATTAGGCATGCTTAATTTATAATCATTATATAAAATGTATTCTATTTTCAACAATACAGCTTTTGCACTATAAATGCAAAAACACATTTATTGCGCTATATGTACAAAAACGCATTTATTGCACTATATCTGCAAAAACACATTTATTGCACTATATCTGCAAAAACACATTTATTGCACTATATGTGCAAAAACACATTTATTGCGCTATATATGCAAAAACACATTTATTGCGCTATATATGCAAAAACATATTTATTGCGCTATATGTACAAAAATACAACTTTTGCACTATATGTACAAAAATACATTTATTGCACTATAAGCTAATTAGTATGTTATTCCGACTCCAACACTACAAAACTAGGATCTAAACAATAGAATTTTAAATTAAAGAAGGGTATATTTTCTAGATGCATTTTGGTAAAAAGACAATACAAAGCAAACAGAAGGTAGTAAAATAGAATAGGAGGCTGAAGATTATTTCTTCAGCCGACCTTTCACACCACCCGGCATACGGTTCCGTACCAAGGCGGTTCTTAACTTTACGATACTTTTAAGTAGATGTCATTTAGAGATGGATAACCTGCTCGTCTTAGTACTTGCTTATTTAATGTAGTATGGAGGACAAAACT